>JBFLWB010000008.1 GCA_040758155.1 Thermodesulfobacteriota bacterium | reverse complement strand
GGCGTGGACGACCCCGTTGTCCTCGACCGCGCCGTGGACCTCCAGGCCGGGCCGAAAGCCGTCGTCGAGCATCCCTTTGAGGGTCGAAAGCGCGATCTCGTCGCCGAACGCGTTCACGATGGAGGCCGCCGGCGTGGCGAGGACCGTCTGTCCGAGGACGCGGATCGCGGCGTTGTCGAGCGCCACGCCGTTATCGTCGACGGGGCCCCGCACCTCCCGCTCGATCGCAACCTCGGTCATGGCGCCGGTGAGGAAGTTCCCTCCGATCGTACCGAGGACGGTGACCGACATCCCTTCCCGGAGACTTGCGATTCCCCGTCCCCGGTCGTCGACCACCGCGACGGAGGCGTTGTCGGCGAACTCCGTCCCGGCGACACGGATGCCGCCGAATCCGGCGATCGGACCGATCGCCGTCCCGTCCCGGTCGCCGGAGCCGCCCGGCCCGAAATCGGACAGGTCGACGGTCGGGCAGGCGGCAAGCAGCAGCGCCGCCGACAGGGCGAGGAGAAGCCGCCGCGCGGTCCGGGCCCCCATCATTCCTTCCCCGAGAACAGCCGGTCGAGCCTGCCGGCCCGGATTCCGGACAGGATCCCCTGGTGCTGCCAGCGGACCTTTTCTCCGACCGCTTCGCGCGACGCCTCCTCGATCCCGAGGTCCGCGTAACGGTTCTCCTTCGAGAAGACGATGCGCCCGTCGAGGAACACGAGCGTCTGGACGCTTCCCTTCCCGGGGCCAAGGTCCTCCGTCTGGACATGGAGGTTCCGGCCGTCGCGGGCGGCCACATCGTTCAGGCACAACAGGGAGCCGGCCGCCGGCATGGACGGATGGGGCGCGGCCGGCATGGCGGACCGGCCTTCCCCGGCATCGTCGTCTCCGCCCGCGGAGCCGGACGCCACGATCCGCCGGGCGATCTCCCGGTAGGGTTCGGCGGCGGCCGCTGGACCGGAGACCATGACGGGCGTCATCGTCCGGACCGACCGTTCGATCTCCGCGCTCCGCGGGATGCAGCCGAGGAGGGGAAGCGGAAGCTGGAGGTACTGCATGGCGATGCCCGCGAGCGCCCGGTGCACCGTCCGCCCCACGGAATCCGTCGTATTGTTGATGACAAGCCCGAGGTTCAGCTCGCCGATCAGATCCGTGATCCTCTTCGAGACGGCCGGATCGACCTCCTTCATCGACTCCACGACCTCGCCGATCTTCCGGACCTTCCCGGTTCCCGTCCCTCCGAGGAGCGCCGCCAGCGGCTCCCGGATTCCCGGCGCGGCGCAGGCCGAAAGGAGCTTCCTCCGGACGGCCAGCTTCAGGAACTCGTACCCGCTCAGGATGGCGGTAGGCTCCGGCGTGGTCACCAGGATGCCGATGTCCGCCATGTTGAAGAAATCGAGGTTGTTGAAGGTGGCGCCGGCGCCGATGTCGACCACGATGTAATCGGCCGGCAGCCTGCCGACCGCCCGAAGGATCCGCTGCTTGCGGGCGTGCCCCGGGTTGGCGAGGTCGATGAAATCGGTGGCGCCGCAGACGAGGTGCAGGTTCTTCACCGCGGTCGGGACCAGCACGTCATCGATCGTCCCGACCGTCCTCCCGACGAACTCGTTCAGCGTCAGCGGCGGGTGCTTGATCCCGAAGAGTGTGTGGACGTTGGCGCCCGCGAGGTCGGCGTCGAGGAGGATGACCTCGTACCCTTCGAGCGCGAGCGCGCAGGCGGTGTTGGCGGCGACCAGGCTCTTGCCCACGCCCCCCTTCCCGCCGCCGACCGCGCAGATGACGCCGTGGAAATTCTCCATCCGTTGATGGTAATACCGGAAGGGATTCCAGACAAGAATCGCCGCGACGCGGTGATAGGATACATCCCATGTCCGCGCTCCTGGATTCGTTCGCCAACCGGCGCATCTTCTTCGTCCTTCTCCTCGGATTCTCCTCCGGGATCCCGCTCGCGCTGACCGGGACCACCCTCCAGGCGTGGATGGCGACGGAGAAGGTCGACCTGGCCGTGATCGGCGTCTTCTCGCTCGTTGGGCTGCCGTATGCCGTCAAGTTCCTGTGGTCCCCTCTCATGGACCGCTTCGTCCCGCCGTTCCTGGGCCGGCGGCGCGGGTGGATGCTGTTGACGCAGGCGGCCCTCTTCGCCGCCGTCGCCGCGATGGCGTTCTCCCAGCCGAAGGCGCACCCGGGGATCCTGGCGCTGCTCGCCTTCCTCGTCGCCTTCTGCTCTGCAAGCCAGGACATCGTCGTGGACGCCTACCGCACGGAGATCCTCCTCCCGGAGGAGCTGGGACCGGGGGCGGGGGTGCACATCCTCGGCTACCGGATCGCGATGCTCACTTCGGGAGCGGTCGCGCTGATCCTCGCCGACCGGATGCCCTGGCGGCTCGTCTACCTCCTCATGGCGGGATCGCTGGCCGTCGGGATGGCCGCGTCGCTGCTCTCCCCCGAGCCGGAGCTTCCGCCGAAACGGCCACGGTCGCTGCGGGAGGCGGTCGTCGAGCCGTTCCTCGAGTTCTTCGGCCGCCCGGGCGCCGTCGGGATCCTGTCGTTCATCGTCTTCTACAAGCTCGACGTCGTGATGGCCACCGCGCTGACCACGCCGTTCCTTCTCGAGCTGGGGTTCACGAAGACCGACATCGGGGCCGTTACGAAGGGGCTCGGCATGGCCGCCACGATCCTCGGCACCCTGGCGGGCGGCGCCGTCGTGGCGAAGGAGGGGATGAAGGCGTCGCTTTGGATCTTCGGGATTCTGCAGTCCGTGTCGACGCTGACCTTCTACGCGCTGGCGAAGCTGGGGTACCACTACCCGATGATGGTGGCGGCGATCGGAATCGAGAACCTGTGCAGCGGGATGGGGACGGCGGCGTACGCCGCTTTCCTGATGAGCCTGTGCGACCGGCGGTTCACGGCCACGCAGTACGCGCTGCTGACCAGCCTGATGGCGGTCACCCGCGTGGTCGTCGGCGCGCCCACGGGCGTCCTCGCCGGGACGTACGGGTGGCCGGCCTACTTCATCGTCTCGGCGCTGGCCGCGATCCCGGGACTGCTGCTCCTGCTGATGTACGACCGGTGGAGGTCGCCCAGTCCTGCCTGCGGGGCCTCCGGCGGGCGATGAAGATCGTGCCCAGCAGTCCCGAGCCGAACAGCAGGATCGACGGCGGAAGCGGCACCACGGACGCCTCGATCGACAGATAAGGCGCGGAACCCGCCTGCTCCTTGCTCCAGGAGATCGCGGACCACGAACCGGGTCCCGATTCCGTTTCGCACCTCAGGAGAAGGGACAGATAGCCGTCGCTCACGTCGGCCGCCGGGCTCCATGCGGACTCCGCAAACAGGTTCCATTCATACCATCCCCCCTCGACGGTCGCGGCCTTGCGGTCGAGGACCGGGCTGTCGTATGCGGGCCTGTTGCTCCAGGTGAGCGTTTCCTCGTTCCAGGCGTCCGACGCCACGTGGTGGAGCGAGATATTGAAATTGGAATTGTATAGATCGACTATGTAAACGCGCAGCGAGGCTCCGACGATGGCCTGTCCCGCGTAGTCCGCCAGGTCGAACTTGAAATAGGTGTGTTCCTGATATCCTGTTGCGTAATCATATCCGACGCCGTGCCAGTTGTATGCTCCGGTGACCTGGTTTGAATGAAACTCCCATGCCATCGCATCATCGGACGGCATCAGCAGGGCCGCCTCGCCTTCGCCCGGCCCGGCCAGCCCGATTGCCGCCATCGACAGGATCGTCGCGAGCACGACAAGCGCCTTGGAGTTCCCCATTCCCGGCCCCCCTTTATCGAGAAATCCTACCACCCCAAATGTCCAGTTATTAAAAGGAAAAAGCAATTTTCACGCCGACCGATAGCCAAAATAAAATCCTTATGAATCTAATGCATTAATCGACAGGACCTTTTCGGAGTACCGTTTTGACTGTGAACAGGATGCGCCATGATCGGTAATGTTTTTCCCACAATAAGACGCCACCGACAACAACCCTTCCGCATCGTGTAATGTCCCCGGAAAGGCCGCCCGGGCGAGGAAATCGCGCCCTTCGGAAGTGCGATCGCCTTCGTGCCGCCTGTGTGCGGCGGGGCTCCTCGCGAACCTCGTCGAGGGGAAGAACCCGAAGCCCGTCGCACCGATCGTCACCCCCGTCGTGCAGGAGATCGTCCCGGTGGACGCCTTGTGGGGAAGAAACGCGGTCGATACCGTCGACGCGCTGTCGGGCCGCGGCGTGTTCGCGCCGGGTCAGTCGAAGTCGGAGTAGATCTCCCCGAAGTTGAGCCCGAGGTACTGCGCGTCCTGCTCCTGGCGGAGGATGTTCCCCTTGGCGTACTGCAGGTCCTGGCTGATGCTGCCGTTGCGGATCCCCGCGTACGCCTCGACGAATGCGGCCAGGTGGTCGGCCCGCTTGACGAGCTCCCCGTCCTTCGGGTTGAAGGCGTCGTCGTTGTACTTCTCGTGGATCTCGGCCGCCGCCGCAGGCGTCACCTTCCCGTCCACGGTGACGAAGTTGTCGAACTCGTGCTCGGCGAACATCCGGAAGTCGGCGTGCCAGCTTTCCGGCAGCAGCCCGTACACCTCCTTGTCGAGCATCTCCTTCTCGTATCCCTTGATCAGCTCGGACAGCCCCTCCACGGAACGCTTCACGGGGGAGATGATGTCGCGCGTGAGGACCTCCGGAAGGTCGTGGAACAGCCCCGTGAGGAAGTTGTTCACGCAGCGCCGCGCGCACGCCTTGATCTCGAGCGAGAACAGGTAGGAAAGGATCGCCACGTACAGGGAGTGCCCGAGGACCGAGGTCTTCGGAATCCTGTGGAGGTGGGCCCAGCGGGTCTGGAACCGTAGCTGCCCGCACAGGTCGATGAAGTTGCGGTAGCGCCGCTCCTCCGACAGGAGCGCGATCCCCTTCAGGTCGCCGAACCCTCCGACCTTCCGGTCGAGCTCGGCCCGGATGTCGTCGATCTCGTACCCGCCGGGATTGGCCCGCTCGACGATCCGGAACTCCCAGCGGGTGGCATAGAAGTGCGCCGCGCTCAGGATCCGCCGCTCGATCCCTTCATCCCCGTCGCCGAAGTGGTCCTGGTACCGTCGGCAGAACGGCTTCCCGAGGGGGGAGATGACCGGGCGCAGCTCCCCGTACACCCAGTCGTTGAGCTGCTTGTACTTCTTCGCGTCCGCCTTGATCTTGTAGTAGATCTGGGGTTTCAGGTCGGTGATGACGATCCGCTGGAGCAGCTCGAAGATCCCCGCCTCGATCAGCTTCTGCCAGGAGACGGGGCTTCCTCCCTCCTCCTCGAAGCGGGCGAGGAAATGGGCGATGATCATCTTGTGGGCCTGCTTGTCGAGCTCGATCAGCTCGACCGGGCGGATCTTGTCGTTCCACCGCTGCATGTAGGCGGCGTCCAGCAGCTTCAGCAGCAGCGCCTTGCGGATCATCGCTGGTCGCGCTCCACCAGGTTGATCTCGATCCGGCGGTTCTTCGCCCTCCCCTCGGGAGTGGAGTTGTCGGCCACCGGCTTCCATTCGCCGTAGCCGACCGCCGAAAGCCGGGCGGGGTCCAGCCCCTGTTCCTGCAGGAACCGGGTCACGTTGATCGCCCGGGCCGCGGACAGCTCCCAGTTCGTCGGGTAGCGGCTCGCCAGGGCGGCGGAGATCTGCACGTTGTCGGTGTGCCCCTCGATGCGGATGGACTTGTCCTCGACCCCCTTGAGGGCAGGGACGACCTTCCGCAGGATCTCCCCGCCCGCCTTCTTCACCTCGGCCCGGCCCGATTCGAAGAGGATGGAGTCGACCATGTTCACCGTGAGCTTCCCTTTCAGCTCCGAGATGGTCACCTGCCCCTGCGCGATCTCGGTCTTCATCTTCTCGAGGAGGTCCTCGTAGGTGGTGCTGACCTTGCGGACCTGCTCCTCCTTCGCCTTCGCGAGCTGCGCGTTCTCCTTTTCGAGCCGCGCGTTCTCGGCCTCGAGGGCCTCCACCTTCCCGCGCAGCTCGTAGACGTTCTGCGAGAGGGCGTCCGAGCGCGCCTTGAGGAGCGCATTCAGCTCCTCCTTGTCGCGCGCCACCTTATCCCGCTGATCGGTGACGTATGCAAGATCGGCCGCCAGCCGGTCGCCCTTCGTCTTGAGGGCGGCGTTCTCCGCGGAAAGCTCCGCGTACCGGGCCTCCAGGTCGGCGTACCGGCGCGCGAGCGCGTCCACCTCGTCCGACTTCTTCTGGTAGGTGCTCTTCATCACGGTGCAGGAAGACAGCGCCGCGGCCAGGACCGCGGCCAGGACCGTCAGAGCGGCATTTCGCTTCATCGTCGGCCTCCCGGCTCCCCCCGAATCAGGGAGCGACATTCGCCAGGAAATCCCGGACCACCCCGGCGATCTTGTTCTTCACGCCGGGCTTTCCTCCCTCCGGCGGCTTCTCGTATTCCAGCAGGAACGCGTCGTGCCCGTGGATCGTTTCGAGCTCGATGCAGGCCACGGCGAGCCCGTTCCGCATCAGGGCGTTGCGGATCTCGTGGGACTGGTACGTCGGGTACAGCCAGTCGGTGTCGAACGAGACGATCAGGAACTTCGCCTTCACGCCGGAAAACGCCTCCTCCAGGCCGCCCGACGGGCCGTGCAGGTCGAAGATGTCGATCGCCTTGGTGATGCTCAGGTATGAGTTCGCGTCGAACTTCCGGTCGAAGACGAACACGTCGCCCTGGTGCTTCAGGTAGCTCTCCACCTGGAACTCGACCGCGGAGTGGTATCCGATCGTCCACGGCTCCCAGTGCCGGATCTTCCCCGGCCCGCGGGTCCGGAGCTGCCGCGCCCTCCCGAACTTCTCTTGCATCTTCCGGTCCGACAGATAGGTGATGAACCCCACCATCCGCGCCACGGCCAGCCCCCGCTCGGGGACGACCCCCTGGTCGTAGTAGTCGCCGGCGTGGAAGTCGCGGTCCGACAGGATCGCCGCCCGCCCGACGTGGTTGAAGGCGATCTGCTGCGGCGAGTGCCGCGCCGTGGTGGCGATGGGGATGGCGGAGGCCACCCGGTCCGGATAGGCGATCGCCCACTGGAGCGCCTGCATCCCGCCCATCGATCCCCCGACGACCGAGAGCAGCTTCCGGATGCCGAGGTGGTCGACGAGGTGGCGCTGCGCCCTCACCATGTCGCCGATGGTGACGACGGGAAAGGCCAGGCCGTAGGGGCGGCCGGTCTCCGGGTCGGTCGAGGAGGGTCCGGTGCTGCCGTAGCAGCTTCCGATCACGTTCGGGCAGATCACGAAGTGCTTATCGGTGTCGAGCGCCTTCCCCGGCCCGATGAGGAAGTCCCACCACCCCGGCTTGTCCTTCTTCGGGTCCTGCCCCGCGTGGTACCCCGCCGCGTGGGCGCTCCCCGAGAAGGCGTGCAGCACGAGGACGGCGTTGCTCCTGTCGCGGTTGAGCTTTCCGTAGGTCTCGTAGGCGAGGGTGACGGGGCCGAGCTTTCCGCCGACGTCGAGCGGCATCTCGCGGGGAGGCTCGGCGAACGTGAAGCGCTTCGGCTCCACGAATCCCACGGAGCCGGGAGGAACGGGCGGTTTCATGAAGCCCATGATACCAGTATGATGAGGGGAACGGGAGGGGCGGGCATGGAGCAGACGGCTTTGTCGATCCGGTATTTCCTGGAGATGTATTTCCTCGGCGTCGTGAAGATCCTGCCGATCGTCAATCCGTTCAGCACGATCCCGCTGTTGCTCGCTTTGACGCCGGGGGGGAGCCCGGAAACGAGGGCGCGGGAGGCGCGCAGGTCGTCGTTCTACGCCGCGACGATCCTCATCGGGTCGCTGCTCGTGGGAAGCCTGGTCATCGAATTCTTCGGGATCTCCCTCGAGGCGCTGCGCATCGCCGGAGGGCTGGTCATCTCCATCATCGGGCTGCGCATGCTCTTCCCCGGGCCGGAGGCGAGCACCGTGTCCGACCCGCTCGGCGGGCAGGGGACGATGGACATCGCCCTGATCCCGCTGGCCATGCCCTCCTTGAGCGGCCCCGGGTCGATCGCCCTCGTCATCACCGAATCGACGAAGCTCTTCGCCATCCGCGGCATCGCCGTTAAGGCCCTTGGCATCGGTACCGCCGTCGCCTCGATCGCGACGGTGGGGTTGATCTGCTGGCTCGTCCTGCGCTCCTCCAACCGGATCGCGCGGCTTTTGGGGGACCACGGGATCGAGTCGATCAAGCGGTTCATGGGGTTCCTGCTGATCTGCATCGGAGTGCAGTACATCGCCTCCGGGATCCAGCAGTTCTTCCTGCCGGCCTAGCCGGTCAGCAGGTTGACCGGGTTCTCCAGGAGCTTCCGGAGCTCCTGCAGGAAGCGGCCCGCCTGGGCGCCGTCCGCCACCCGGTGGTCGACCGACAGCGTGGCCTTCATGACCGCCGCGACCCGCACCCCGTCCCCCGCCGCGACGGGGCGCCGTACCACCGCCCCCACCGCCAGGATCGCCGCCTCGGGCGGGTTGATGATGGCGGTGAACTCGTCCACGTCGAACATGCCCAGGTTCGACACGGTGAACGTGCCGAACCCGACGTCTTCCGGGCGAAGCTTTCCCGAACGGGCCCGTTCGGCCAGCGCCTTCGACTCCGCCGCGATCGCCTTCAGCGTTTTCCCGTCCGCGTCGCGCAGCACCGGGGTGATGAGTCCGTCCTCCAGCGCCACCGCGATGCCGATGTTGACGCGGGGATGGATCTCGACGGAGCCGTCGCGCCAGGAGGCGTTCAGGGACGGGTACCGCGCCAGCGCACGGGCGGCCGCCGCGACGACGAAGTCGTTGACCGACACCTTCCCGTCCGCGGGGGCGATGCGGTTGAGCTGCTCCCGCATCCGGGTCGCCTCGTCCATGTCGATCTCGACGGTGACGTAGAAATGGGGGGCCGTCGTCTTGCTCTCGACCATCCGGCGGGCGGTCGCCTGGCGGATCCGGTTGAGGGCGACGGTCTCCCCCGCCTGGACGGCGGGCGCCGCGGAGTCCGCCGCGGGCGGCGCGGCCGGAGCCGCCGTTCCCTCCGCCGCGATCGCCGCCTCGACGTCGCGCTCCAATATGCGGCCGCCGGGGCCGGAGCCCTTGACCCCGGACAGGTCGATTCCGGATTCCTCGGCCTTCTTTCTCGCCACCGGAGACGCCTTCACCCGCTCCCCGGCGGGGGCGGGCTCCGCGGCCGGAGGGGCTGCGGGCGGCTTTTCGGAGGGAGCCTCGGGCGCGGGAGGCGCGGCAGATGCCGCGGGAGGTGCTTCCGCCGGAGGCGCCTCTGCAGGCGCCCCGGAATCCGGGGACGCAGGCGGGGGCGCTTTCTTCTCCGGGGCCTTCTCGCCCGCGGCGCCGATCGTCCCGATCACCGTCCCCACCGGGACGGTCCGTCCGGCCTCGACGGCGATCCGGGTGATCGCTCCCGACACGGCCGCCTCGATCTCCACGGTCGCCTTCTCCGTCTCGATCTCGGCGATGGCCTGCCCCTTCTCGACCCGCTCCCCTTCCTTGACCAGCCATCGCGACAGGGTGCCTTCCTTCATGTCGAATCCCAGCGAGGGCATGATCACGTCGATCGGCATGCGCCACCTCCCCATGCGTTTTCAGAGATTTTGAGATCAAGCCAACATCGTTTTCACCCTGTCGATCACCAGCTTCTCGTCGGGGAACATCATCTCCTCGAGGTTCTTCGCGTACGGCATCGGCACCTCGACCTGGCCGAGCCGCTCCACCGGCGCGTCGAGGTCGTCGAACCGGTCGCGGCCGATCCGCGCGGCGATCTCCGCGCCCATGCCGAGCGTCGTCCAGTCCTCCTCGACGATCAGCGCCCGGTGCGTCTTCTTCACCGATTCGTACACCGCCCGCATGTCGAGGGGGCGCAGCGTGCGCAGGTCGACCACCTCGCACTCGATCCCATCCTTCGACAGCGTCTCCGCCGCCGCCAGCGACGTGTGGAGCATCCGGGAATACGTGACGATCGTGACGTCCTTCCCGGCGCGCTTGACCTCCGATACGCCTATCGGCAGGGTATACTCGCCGTCCGGCACCTCCCCCTTCACGCCATACAGACGGAAGTGCTCGATGAACATTACCGGATTCTCCGAACGGATCGCGCTCTTGAGCAGCCCCTTGGCGTCGTACGGCGTCGCAGGCATCACGACGGTAAGTCCGGGAACGTGGGCGAACCAGGCCTCGAAGAACTGCGAGTGGGTCGCCGCGAGCTGCCCCCACCCCGCGGGAGTGCGGATGACCAGCGGCACCTTCGCCTGCCCCCCGAACATGTAGCGGATCTTCGCCGCGCTGTTGACGATCTGGTCCATCGCCACCAGGCTGAAGTTGACCGTCATCAGCTCGGCCACCGGCCGCAGGCCGCCCATCGCCGCTCCCACCGCCGCGCCGACGATGGCCGCCTCCGCGATCGGCGTGTCGATGACCCGCTTCGCGCCGAACTCCTCGTGGAGGCCGCGCGTGACCGCGTAGGTCCCTCCCCACACGCCGACCTCCTCCCCTAAGATGATGACGTTGGGGTCGCGCGCCATCTCCTCCCGGAGAGCTTCCCGCACCGCGTCACGATACGTTTTCAGGGCCATGGCTCTCCTCCGCCAGCACGTCGGCGCACAGCGCGGACGGATCGGGATCGGGGCTTTCCTCCGCGAAACGGATCGACTCTTCGACGACGGCCTCGATCTCCTCCGCGATCCCCTCCAGTTCATCCTCCTTCGCGGCGCCGGTCTCCAGCAGGACCTTCCGCCAGCGCAGGATCGGGTCGCGCGGCTTCGCCTCCTCGACCTCCTCCTTCGTCCGGTACCGCTGCGGGTCGCCCATCGAGTGGCCCCGCAACCTGTACGTCGTCATCTCGAGCAGGCGCGGCCCGCCCCCGGCGCGCGCGGCATCGGCAGCCTCCCGCACGGCGTCGCGCACGGCCAGGAGGTCGTTCCCGTCGATCCGCAGGCCGGGGATGCCGAACGCAGCCGCCTTCTGATGAATCTCCACGACCGCGGAGGCCCGCTCTACCGGGGTCCCCATGCCGTACCGGTTGTTCTCGACGATCGCGATCATCGGCACCTTCCAGACCGCGGCCATGTTGAGGCCTGCGAAGAACGCCCCGATGTTGGTCGCGCCTTCGCCCATGAAGCAGGCCACGACGCGCGGCTCGTTCCGGTACTGATTCGCCAGCGCCAAGCCGGCCGCCATCGGAACGTGCCCGCCGACGATGGCGTACCCGCCCCAGACGTGGCGCTCGAGGTCCGCCAGGTGCATCGAGCCGCCCTTCCCCTTCGAGACGCCGGTCGACTTCCCGTACAGTTCCGCCATGATCGCCTTCGGGTCGACGCCGCGCGCAAGCACGTAGCCGTGGTCGCGGTAATGCGTGATCACGTCGTCGTCGGGACGCAGCGCCGCCATGGCGCCGACGGCGATCGCCTCCTCCCCGATGTACAGGTGGAGGAAGCCGCCGATCTTCCCCCGCCCGTACGCTTCCTCCGCCCGCTCCTCGAACCGCCGGATGAGGAGCATCTTCCGGTACATGTCCATCGATTCCGGCCGGTCGGGGGCGCTTTCCTTACGGGCCGGCGCGGGCCGAACCGTTCCTGTCGTCGCGTTCATTCGCTGCCTCCTATGCCCATTCGCCCATTATGATGCGCTTTTGCCGGAATTCGTTCGGAAGCCGCGCGCTTCAATATCGTCATCGAGGCGGGGGCGGTTTCGAAATTGGAAGCCGTCCGCGGCCCGGCGGATCGCCGGCTCCTTGAATATCAGGGAGTTGTCCGCTTCTTTTCCCTGGTATGCAAATTGCGGGAGAACGATCGGTTCGTCAGGGAGGAAACCGCCATGAAGAACCGTTCGGAAGCGTTCCTCAAGCGGCTGCTCACCCCCGTCACCATCCTGATGGTCCCCCACGCCGGGGAAAAGCCCGTCAGCATACGGGTGCCCGCGCTGGCGGTCCTCGCTTCCGTATTTCTTTTCCTCGCCGGAACCTCTTACGTCCTGTCGGTGGCGGTCCATGCGGCGGAGTATCGCCGGATGCAGGAGAGGGTCTCGTACCTCTCTTCCCGGTTCCGGGAAATGGAGCATGTCGTGATTTCCCTGCGGCAGGCGGAGCGGGATTTCCGGAAGCTGTTCGGCCTGAAATCGAAGACCGCCGTTCTCGAGTCGGAGGATCTCCCGGATTCCGGCTCCTTCGACCTGGAGACGCTCCGGGGGCGGATCGACGGCGCGATGCGGTCGGTCGCGGACATCCGCACCTACCTCCGCGACCAGAGGGACCTGTACCGCGCCACGCCGTCGGGACCGCCGGCTCCCGGCCCGGTCTCCTCCTCCTACGGGATCCGCCGCCATCCGGTGAGCGAAGAGAGCCGGCTCCACACCGGGGTGGACATCTCCGTCCCGGCCGGCACCGAAGTGAAGGCGACGGCCGACGGGATCGTCAGCTTCGCCGGCTGGACGGAGAACGGCGGCACCGTGGTGGTGCTGGAGCACGGGCGCGGGTTCCGGACGGCGTACGCGCACAACCGGGAGGCGACGGTGCGGGTCGGGCAGCGCGTCGCCCGGCGGGAGACGATCGCTTTTTCCGGGTCCACGGGGCTGTCCACCGGGCCGCACGTGCATTACGAGGTCTGGAGGAACGGCCGCCCCGCCGACCCGGCCGGCTACCTCGGGGAATGAGCGTGTTCGGGAAAGGGTCCCGTGCGCTGGAGACGATCGTGGGCGACGGCACGCTCGTCGCGGGACGGCTGACCGTGAAGGGGACGGTCCGCGTCGACGGGACCGTGGAGGGGGATATCCAGGCCGACTGGGTGGTCGTGGGCGAGCCCGGGAAGGTCCGGGGGAACATCGCGGCCCGGGGGATCCTGGTGGGCGGATCGGTCGAGGGGAACCTCCATGCGGCAGAGACGGTGGAGCTTGCCGCGAAATCCTCGACGGCCGGGGAGATCCTCACGCCGAAGCTGACGATCGCCGAGGGTGCGGTGTTCGAGGGGCACGCCCGGATGAAAGGGGACGCCGTTACGGTTTCTGCGGACGCCTGAGGTCGATGATCTCCATCCGGTTGTGCGCCTCGGGGTGCCGGGTCGAGGGACCTTCCGTCAGGATGGCGATATCCCCCATCAGTCCGTGCCGCTCCAGCCAGTCGCGGACGTACCCGTTCCAGTCCTCCGGCTTGTCCGGCTCGTGCACGGGATAGACGCCGCTGGAGAACGCGAGGTCCTGGCAGGTCTGGTGGTGCCGGCTGATCGCCACGACCCAGACCGGCAAACGGCACAGCGCCAGGCTCCGCGCCGTCGCGCCGCTGCGGGTCGGCACGAAGACCGCCGCGGGGGACGACAGCCGGATGCTCGCCTCGACCCCCACCGCGATGAGGTGCGCCGGCTTGAGCCGCCCCTTCAGCTCCACGCCCTCGAACAGCCGCTGCACCGCGAGCGGCTCCCGGGTCGGCTCCACCGCCGCCGCGATCCGGGCCAGCATCGCGACGGCGTCCACGGGGAATTTCCCCATGGCCGATTCCCCCGAAAGCATCACGCAGTCCGTGCCGTCGAGGATGGCGTTGGCGACGTCGGTGGCCTCCGCGCGGGTCGGCCGCCGGCTGTCCTTCATCGATTCGAGCATCTGCGTCGCGGTGATGACCGGCTTCGCCCGCCGGTTGGCCTTGAGCATCAGCTCCTTCTGGATCAGCGCCGTCCTCTCGACCGGAACCTCCACCCCCAGGTCGCCCCGGGCGATCATGATGCCGTCTGCCTCGTCGAGGATGTCGTCCATGAACTCCAGCGCCCGCGAGCGCTCGATCTTGGCGATGATGAAGGGACGGTAGTCGAGCGCCTCCGCCGCCTCGCGGACGGCGCGGACGTCGGCCCCGGTCTCGACGAACGACTGGCTGACCGCGTCGAGCCCTTCGACGGCAGCGAACTTCAGGTATTCGCGGTCGCGCTCCGTGAACGCGCTCATTCCCAGGTCGATGTCCGGGAGGTTGACCCCCTTGTGCGAGCGCAGCTCCCCGCCCACGACCACCTTGCAGGCGACGTCGTTCCCCTCGACCGAGAGCACTTCGAGCTGGATGATGCCGTCGTTCAGGTAGAGCGCGTCGCCGCGCCGGACCACCCCGGGAAGCCGCTTGAAGGACACCGACACCCGCTCCCGGCTCCCCATGACGTCGTCGGCCGTGAGCGTCATCGCGTCGCCCGTCTTCAGGATCACCGGCTCCTCCTGCAGCCGGCCGATGCGGATCTTCGGCCCGGACAGGTCGGCCATGATCGTGAGCCGCCTGCCGGTGGCGCGCGCTGCCGCGCGCAGGTTGGATATCACCTTGCGGTGGCTGTCGAAGGCGCCGTGGGAGAAATTGAGCCGGGCCACGTCCATCCCTGCGAGCAGCATCTGCTCCATGACCTCCTGCGACGAAGAGGCGGGGCCGATCGTGCAGACGATCTTGGTCTTGCGGTCGGGCAGCTTCATATCGAGGCGATCCCTCCGGTCTAAGTGAAAGATCCGAAATTGCGTAAGCCGTAGATCATCCCTTCCGGGGTGTCGTTCGTCAAGGATTATTATGGAAATTTTCAACCATCGTTTTACAATAACGCATATCTCTGATAACTATCGTTTTTCCTCTTCGATACGTGGCCCCGGCATCGGGGCCCGGCGCCCGCGCCGTACATGGTGCGCAGGCGAAAGGGGCGTGCGATCCACCGGTCCGCAACGGATCGAACGGACCGGAACACCGGTTTTCGGATTGCATCCCGCCCCGCGGTTTGTTTAGATAGTGTCCTGCTGTCCGGAACGGTATCCGTCCCCAAGCTCGAAACCGGAGAAAACGTTGCGGGAATTCCAGGGAAAGTCCGCCATCGCGGTCGGCGCACTCTTCACGGCCTTCGTCGGCTGGTCCCTATACGGCGCGATCGTGCCCGTGGAAACCTATCTTTTCCGCATGGTCCACATGTCCTTCATCTTCGGCCTCGCCTTCCTCGTCTACCCGGCCCGTCCGAACGCCGGCCGCTGGACCTTCTGGCCGGACCTGCTCCTGGCCCTCCTGGGCGTGGCTTCCATCGGCTACGCCCTCATCGACATGGATTCGTTCATCCGCCGCTCCACCCTGCCGGAGCCGGCGGACCTCCTCTTCGGCATCGCGGCCATCGTCCTGCTGCTGGAGATCTCCCGCCGCATCGTCGGCACCACCTTCACCCTGATCGTGGCGGGATTCCTGGCCTACATCTACTTCGGGAAATACTTCCCGGACATGATTTCCCACAAGGGATACGATCCGGACCGGATCGTCGGCCACATGTACATGACGCTGGAAGGGATTTTCGGCGTGCCGCTTTCGGTCAGCGCCTCCTTCGTGATGCTGTTCGTCGTCTACGGCACCTTCATGGACGTGGCCGGGGCCGGCAACTTCTGGCTGGACCTCTCGCTCGCGACGATGGGGAGGAAATCGTCGAGCGCCGGGCGGGGGGCCGTGATCACCTCGGCGCTGCTGGGCGGCCCCCAGGGAAGCGGGGTGGCGACCACCATGTCCGTCACTCCGATCATGTGGCCGATCCTTCAGAAGGCGGGATATTCGCCCAACATGGCCGCGGGACTGATCGCCACCGGAGGGATCGGCGCGGTCCTTTCCCCGCCGCTGATGGGCGCCGCCGCATTCCTCATCATGCAGTTCCTGGGCGTCGCCTTCTGGGACGTGGTCGTCATGGTGACCGTTCCGACGGTCCTCTACTACGCCGGAACGCTGTTCATCGTGGAACTGGAGGCGCGCAAGCACCGTTTCGAGCCGCCCGAGGCCGGAGCGGTGAAGGTACTGGCGGTGTTGCGCTCCAAGGGGTACCACCTGGTGTCGATCGCCGTGCTGGTGGCGCTCCTCGTCCTATGGAACAAGTCGCCCGAGTACGCGGCGCTGGGCGCCATCGCCGCGACGATCGCCACCAGCTTCCTGAGCAGGAACCGGGACGAATGGCTGACGCCCCGGAAGATCGCCGTCGCGATGGTCGAGGGAGCGAAGAACATGCTCCCGGTCGCGGTGCTCCTGGCGGCGGCGGGGCTGATCGTCGGGACCTTCACCCTGACCGGCCTCGGGCTCAAGATCTCCTCCATCATCATGTCCGTGAGCGGCGGCTCCCTGCTGGCCGCCCTGCTGCTGTCGCTTCTGGCCTCCATGGTCATCGGGCTGAGCCTGCCCATCACGGCTACTTACATCATGACGGTGGTCATGGTCGCGCCTGCGCTGGTCAAGATCGGGGTGCCGGAGCACGTGGCGCACCTGCTCGTCTTCTACTTCGCCGTCCTGTCCGAGGTGTCCCCGCCGGTCGGCCTCTCCCCCAGCGCGGCCGCGGCGGTCACCGGCGGAAATCCGTTCGGCGCGATGATGCAGGCCTGGAAATATTCCCTGCCCGCCTTCCTGGTGCCGTTCTACTTCTCGACGAGCACGGTCGGCCACAGTCTCCTGATCACGCACGGGAACTGGCCCGATTTCCTCCTGGCGCTTACGACCTCCGTCGTTTCCCTGCTGTTCGTCTCGCTTGGGATCATCGGGTACCTGCATCGGGCGATCTCCATGCCGGAGCGCGCGCTGCTGTTCCTCATGGCTTTGGCCATGGTGGTCTTCCCGATCGGCTGGTCCGTCGCGGGGCTGGCGCCGCTGGCCGCGGGCGGGCTGGTGCTGGCGAACAACCTCCGGCCGAAGGCCGGGGGAAAATAACTTCATCCTTCAAGGAGGCATGCCGTGAAAACGAGAGGGGCCAAATCGATCGTCCTTGCCGTGCTGTTCCTCGCCGCGTCGACCTGGATCGCGGCGGACGCGAACGCCGCAGCCAAGCTCTCCTTCAGCATCGTCACCGGCGGCACCGGCGGCGTCTGGTATCCGCTGGGCGGCGCCATCGGCGGCATCGTCGGGAAGTACGTCCCCGACACCGAGGCGACTTCCGAGGCGACGACGGCCGCGATCGACAACATGAAGCTGCTGGGCGCCGGGAAGGCGGGGATGGCGTTCGCCTACGACTATCACGTCGTCTGGTCGAACGACGGCAAGGTCCCCGGGATCCCGAAGAAGCAGAACATCCGGCTGGTGATGGGCTTCTACGAGCAGCCGCTGCACATCGTGACGAAGGAAGGGACGGGGATCACGAACGTCCTGCAGCTCAAGGGCAAGCGCGTCTCCGTCGGCGCCCCGAACAGCGGGACGGAGGAGCAGGCCGACTACGTCCTCAAGGCGCTCGGCATCGACTGGAACAAGGACTTCAAGAAGGAGAAGCTCGGGGCCGGCGAGTCCGTCGCGGCGCTGAAGGACGGCAAGATCGACGCCTTCTTCTGGAGCGGCGCCGTCCCGACCGCCTCCATCATCGACATGGCCAACACCCCCGGCTCGAAGATGATCCTGCTGCCCATCGGCGGCGAGACCGCGGAGAAGATCTTCAAGGCGAACCCGGGCGTGTTCCACAAGACCGTCTTCCAGAAGGGAAGCTACAACGGCGTGGACCAGGACATCGATGCGATCGCCATCACGGCCGTCCTCCAGGCGATGGACACCTTCCCGGAGGACAAGGTCTACCAGATCCTGAAGGCGATCTTCGACAACAAGGCGGAGCTGGCGGCGGTGTGGAAGGGGGCCAACGCCCTCACGCCGCAGAAGGCCGTCGGGCAGGTGACCCCGGACGCGATCAAGTACCTCCACCCGGGGGCGCGGAAATTCTTCGTGGAGAAAGGCGTGCTGAAGTAGGGCCGTTGAAGGTCCTCGCGGCGATCGGCGCGTTCCTCCTCGCCTTCGGGCTGCTCCTCGGGATCGCGCCGGCGGGCTACACGCGGATCGAACTGACGGGAGGGGCCGACGACCGGCCCCTCCTCTCCTCCGTCATCGCGGACGGGGAGCGGGTGACTCTCTCCTGGCGCAATTCCCAATTCGGGCTCAAGGTCACGGAGGGCTTCCACGGGGAAAGCGGCGTCCTGGTGCAGGACCGGGTCACCTTCGCCCGACCGGACGGCTCCCCGCCGCCGCGCGTCTCCCCCCGGGACGTCGACGACCTTTACCACACCGGCGGGCCGTTCGACGCGCAGGGGCTCTCCCGGCCGTTCATCCGGATCGTTTACCGCATCGGGGAGGTCGGCGATCCGAAGCTGCAGGTGCGGGACCGGATCGTCGAATTGAAGCGGGAGGCGGGATTCGGAGGGCAGGTGGTCCTCACGGCGACCCGCCCCGCCCTTTTTGAAATCCTCCGGAATCGGATCGGACGGGACGGATGAAAACGGACATCGTCGTCGTCGGGGCGGGAATCGTCGGGCTCGCCACGGCCCTGCAATTGAAAAAGATGCGTCCCGGACTGCGGGTGCTGGTCGTGGAGAAGGAGGGGCGCGTCGCCGCCCACCAGACGGGAAACAACAGCGGCGTCATCCACAGCGGAATCTACTACAAGCCCGGAAGCCTCAAGGCCCGGACCTGCCGGGAGGGATACCGCATGCTCCTCGATTTCTGCCGGGAGCGCGGGATCCCGTTCGAGCTCTGCGGGAAGATCATCGTGGCCACCTCGGAGTCCGAGCTCCAGGCGCTCGACAATATCTACCGGAGAGGGATCGGGAACGGCCTCGAAGGGCTGCGGTACCTCGGCCCCGGCGAGATCCGGGCCATCGAGCCGCATGCCGCCGGGATCAGGGGGATCCTCGTCCCCCAGACGGGGATCGTCGACTTCAAGGCGGTGGCGGAGAAATACGCCGAGGCGTTCGCCGCGCTCGGCGGCGAAGTCCGGCTGAACACGAAAGTGACCGGAGTGAAGGGAGGCCGACCCTTCGTGCGCGTCGAGGCGGGCGGCGAGACGTTCGAGGCCTCGGCGATCGTGAACTGCGCCGGCCTCTACTGCGACAAGGTCGCGGCCCACACCGTCCCCGACCTGGACATGCGGATCGTCCCGTTCCGGGGCGAATACTACTCCCTGAAAACGGAACGGCGTTTCCTGGTCCGGAACCTGATCTATCCCGTCCCGGACCCGAACTTCCCGTTCCTCGGGGTGCATTTCACGCGACGCATCGACGGGGGGATCGAGGCCGGGCCGAACGCGGTGCTCGCCTGCCGGAGGGAAGGATACGGGAAGTGGCAGATCAGCATCCCCGAGCTCGTAGAGACGCTGACGTGGAAAGGATTCCTCATCGTGGCCGGGAAATACTGGCGGACCGGCCTGGGAGAGATGGTCCGCTCCTTCAGCAAATCGAAATTCACCGAAGCGCTGCAGAAGCTGATCCCCGAGATCCGCGTCGCCGACCTGGCGGCCGGCGGGGCGGGTGTCCGGGCGCAGGCGTGCGGCAGGGACGGCGGGCTGCTGGACGACTTCCACATCCGGGAGCTTCCCGGGCAGGTCCACGTGCTCAACGCCCCCAGCCCGGCGGCCACCGGCTCCCTCGCCATCGGAAAAACCGTCGCGGAGCTGGCCCTGAAGCAGCTTTGAATCGATACCAACTATTACTTGCCGGCAAGAAATCGCCCGGAATCGAAACTCCCCCGCAAGGCATCACACACGGCAGAACGGATTCCGTACATTTATCCCTTTCGAGCCCGCGGTACTCCCGGGGGCCGGATCCCGACCCGGGAATGGAGGGTGGAGAAATGTCGAGATCTGCGAAGGAAGCACACGGGGACGTCTGCCTTCTCTTCCTTTTGCACCCCAACGGAAACCTGCCGGGACCCTGCTGCCCCGAAGAGTGCAGCGCGTGGTCCTGGGACGGCGTCGGAGCGGACAAGAAGCGTGAGGGCCACTGCATCCTGGCAGGCAGGGCAACGGATTTCCGCCCGGCGGAAAGGAAAGCGAGTTAGTATCTCCCGCGGAAGCGCTCCCGCGAGGGAAGGATCTCCAGGCAGGTCGTCCACCAACCCGTCTCCACCGTTTCCACGAACGGCTCGACGATCCGCTCCGCCCGCATCTCGGCCGCGAGGCGTCCGTGGTCGTACGACAAGGGGATGAAGCTCGCATCGGGCTCCCCGGCCGACAGGTCCAGCACGGCGTACCAGACGTGGGTGTTGCCGTCGTTCGCGGGGCGCCCGATCGCCCCCACGTTGACCACCAGCCGGCCGCCGGGCAGGCGGCGCTTCCAGGGGATGCCCGTGTGCGTCACGGCGAGGACGTCGCACCCCGCCTCGTCGAGCAGCCGGGCAAGAAACGGATCGGGGGACAGCGACTCCCACAAAAACTCGTTCTGCCGCCGCGGTGAACCGTGGCACAGGAGGATCCGCTCTCCCCTGGGACCGCGGAGGCGGATCGTTTCCGGAAGCGACGCCAGGTAATCCTTGTTCCGGTCCGACGTGTTCCGGAACGTGTAGGCGTAGGACAGGGCCGCGTACCGGTTGTCCCGCGGATCGGTGTAGCCGCACGCGCAGTCCCCCCGGCGCAAGCCCACGGATCGGTCGTAGTTCCCCTGGACGATCGGGATGCCGGCCTCCCTCAGGATCCCGACGGAAAGGTCGGGATGGGGACCGAAGGCGCCTACGTCGCCGAGGCAAAAGATCCCGCCGGCGCGGGACGGCGCGTCGTCCAGGATGGCGGCCAGGGCAAGGTGGTTGTTGTAGACCCCCCCGAAAAGCGCCACGCGCCCGGAAACTTCGCATTCGGCCATCGGCTACCCCTCCCTGGCCGCCGTCGCGGCGTTCGCGCACACGGCGCCGTGCCGAATGCAGGTGGAGCAGGCGCCGTAGGCGAGGGGGAAGGGCCGGCAGGAAGCCGCGAGATCGTCTCCCATGCGCGCGTCCGGCTCGTTCACGAGGATCGGGCAGGCCCAGATCCCCCGGGACGTGGCAATCCTCGCCGTGGAGCACAGGAGCCGCTCCGGGCCCAGGAGATCCAGCATCTCCGCGGCGGCGCGTTCCTCCTCCCCGTACCCGCCGGACCGCTCCCTCTCCCGCCCGGTGCGGAAAACGGGTAGAAACTTCACCCGGGGCTTCCGGAATCCCCTCGAACGCAGCAGGCGGTCGAACGCCTCCAGCGCCTCCGGCGCGCTCCCCTCCTCGCCCCACGCCGCGGTAACGATGGGGAGGAAACCCGCTTCCTCCAGGCGCGCGACCCCGGACAGCGCCCGCTCGAAGCTGCCCTTCCCCCGGATCCGGTCGTTCGCTTCCTCCGAGGGCGCATCCAGCGAAACCCGGATCTCGAGCGAGTAGAGCGAGTCCCGGGCGACGGCGGAGAGCCGCTCCACGACCTGTCCGGTCAGCAGCGTCCCGTTGGTCAGGATCGTCGCCGGGAACCTTTTCAGCGCGTCGCCGGCGATTTCCGCCATGTCCGGGAGGAGGAACGGCTCCCCCCCCGTGAAGACCACGTCCCTCACACCCGACGCTTCCGCCGCGTCGAGGAGGGTCCGCACGTCCTCGCGCGAGAGCGGCGGCATCTCCCGGTTCCCCGGGCCGGACTCGTTGAAGCAGTGGACGCACCGGAGATTGCAGGAGGACCCGGCCACCTGGATCCAGAGGGAGTCGAGCGACAGAAACGGGCAGTTCGGAACGGTCATCCCTCCTCCTTGACCGGAGCCGGTTGGAGCCACGCCCCCAGCAGGTACACGGCGAAACAGAGGGAGATCCCGAGGAGGTTCACCCACAACAGGTTACCGTACTTCCCGCTCCCGATGCTCCCGTCGAACCATTTCAGGCTGAGGCCCAGGCCGAAGAGCAGCCCCAGGAGGACGCTCGCATGGTAGGAGAACGCCCCGGCCCTGCGCCACCCGGACAGCAGGAACACGGGGGTCAGGCCTATGACCATCGTGCCGCTCACGGTGGTGGCCGACAGGATGGCGGGCTTCGCGTAGAGCATCAGGTTTCCGAAGAGCCCCAGGACGACCATCGAGCCCCTCGCGAGGACGACCTTGTCCACCTTCCATCCCGGCAGCACCTCGAACGAGATCAGCTTTCCGATGGAGGTGAAGGTGGAGTCGATCGTGGAGCAGCCGCTGGTCAGCATCATCAGGTTCATGAGGAAAAGGAGCGGAAGGCCGAAGGCCGACGCCGTGTCGAAGGTGGAGTTCCCTCCGATCCCCTCGACCCGGTTGTAGATCCCCACGAAACTGAACAGAAGGATGAACAGCACGCCGAGCACCCCCGCCGTCGCGAACGATCGGAGCATTTTCCGGGGCTCGGTGATGAAGGCCCGGTCGGTCATCACCGGATCGTGGAACGGATACGAAAAGATCTGGAGCAGCGCGACGAGGATCAGATCCACCCCGCCGGCAAGCGTCCATGTCCCGCTGAGGACCATCTCCCGCGGCTTCCCGCTCGGGAAAATGTAGGCCAGGATGAGGAACAGGATGACCGCGGCCATCAGCATCTGCACGGTGTCCGTCACGATGCTGCTGCGCAGCCCCCCCTTCATCACGTACGCGAGAACCAAGGCGGTAATGGACCAGGAGGCGACGTAGTACGCCGCGCTCTCCCTCGGCCCGAAATACTGCGCCATGACGATGTTGTTGCTCCAGATCTCGTTCCAGAGTCGGAACAGCAGGATCAGGGAGAAAAGCCAGATGGCGCCCGTGCCGTACCGGTCCCCCAGGTAATGGTGGATGCTGCGGAATCCCGCTTTCCGGAGGCGGTACAGCACCGCCCCGGCGACGAAGAAGGAGAGCCAGTAGGCGGCGTACGCCGTGCCGCCCGGCAGACCGAAATTCTGCCCGAGGTCCGCGGCGTTCTGGACGGACTTCGCGAAGATCCAGGAGATGAGGACGCTCGAAGTGAGGAAAAAGCCGCTGGCCTCCCGCCCGGCGGCGTCCTTTCCTCCGAAGAACTGCTCCGCAGGGTCCTTGCCCGCGGCCCGCGGCGATATCGCGTACATGGCGATCCCGAAGGCCGCGAGGATCCCCCAGTTCATCCAGTGCGAAACCATCGGCGCCTCCCCGTTATCCATTTAACGCATCTTCGGTCATCGCGTCGAGTTCCCCCCCGTTACAGGATCGACAACCCGACCCTGTCCCTGCGCTTCTTCACGGCCTTGAGAAGGGTGGGAAGGAGGGAAAACAGTCCGAGCAGCGCGAACGATCCGAGCACGCGCGGGCCGGCGACCTGGCTTACGGATTCGATGGCCGCGAGGCTTGCCCCGGCGTTCACGAACACGAAGCTCCCCGGCATGATCCCGAACAGCGTGCCGAAGGCATAGGTGCGCAGCGGCAGGCCGGTGACGCCGCACGCCAGGTTCACCAGGAAGAACGGGAAGGCCGGGACCAATCGAAGGAAGAGCAGGTAGGAGAGGCCGCTTTCCCTTAAGCCCCGGTCGATTCCCTCCATCCGCCCTCCGAACTTCCTGACGACCCGGTCGCGCAGCAGGGTCCTGCTGACGAGGAACGCGAGGACGGCCCCGATCGTGGCGGCCGACACGACGAAGATCGTCCCCTGCAGGACCCCGAAGATCGCGCCTGCGGCAAGGGACAGGACGGCCGCCCCCGGCAGGGAGAAAGTCGTCTGGACGATGTAGATCAGCACGAAGACGGCGGGAAAGAGCAGGGCGTGCGAAGCGCGCAGCGCCTCCAGGCTCCCCCGTTGCTCCTTCAGGTTCTCCAGGGTCAGGTACCGCCCGAGATCCAGGAAGAAATATCCCGCCGCGACCGCGGCGAAGGCGGCCAGGATGCCGATTTTCTTCGCGTTCATCCGGCCTCTCCTTCCGGCGCGCACGCACTCCCTTTGAGATCGAAGAGAAACCGCAGGATCTTCTTTGTCCGTTCGGAGAACAGCTTTTCGGAGTAGTACGACCCGGCGGCCTTCTTCGAAATCTCGGCCAGGGTCGGGTATGCGTGGACCGCGCCCGCCAGGGTAGAAAGCTTCACCCGCCCGTTGACCGCCGCGATCCATTCATGGATCAGCTCGCCGGCATGATGCCCGGCGATCTGGCAGCCCAGCAGAGCTCCCGAGGGAGAAATCAGCACCTTGATCTTGCCTTCCTCCTCTCCTTCCGCCAGAGCCCGGTCGATCTCGCGGAAAGGCGTCGTCAGGACCCGGTACTCCACCCCCGCGGCATTTGCCCGCTTCTCGTTCATGCCGATGCTGGCCACTTCGGGGTCCGTATACGTGCACCACGGGACCTGTGTATAATCCGCCTTCCGCGGGAAGCGGAGTACGGCGTTGGAAAGAGCGATGCCGGCCTCGTACCCCGCCACGTGGGTGAAGGGGAACACCCCGTTCACGTCTCCGCACGAGTAGATGTGCGGCACATTGGTACGCATCCGGGAGTCGGCGGGAACCCCCCGCAGAGAATATTCGACGCCAGCCGCTCCCAGACCCAGCCCCTCCACATTGGGTTTCCGCCCCGCAGCGACCAGCAGAACGTCCCCCTCGATGGTCCAGGGCTCCCCTTCCCCCTTTGCGGGTGCGACCCGCAGCCGGACGCCGGAATTCACCGTCTCTGCCTTCACGGCCTTCGTGCCGGTGAGGATCTTCACCCCCTCGGCTTCGAGGCGGCTCCGCACGATCGAAGCGATATCCGGGTCCTCGGGCCCCAGGATCTGGTCCATGAACTCGATGACGGTGACCCGCGAGCCGAGGCGGCGGAACGCCTGCGCCATCTCCACGCCGATCGGACCGCCGCCGAGAACCACCAGGCGGCCCGGCAGCTCCTTTCGAGAGAAGACGGTTTCGTTGGTCCAGTATGGCACGTCCGACAGGCCGTCCACCGGCGGGAGGGCCGGGCCCGATCCGGTCGCCACGATCCACGCGCGGGCGGTCAGGCGGGCGCCGTCCACTGCCACGGTGTGGTCATCCGCGAATCGCGGCTCCCCGAACCGCACATCCGCTCCAAGCCTGCAGAACCGCTCCGGGGAGTCGTGCTCCTGGATCCTGTCGATCACCGAACGAAC
The DNA here is from genome assembly GCA_040758155.1 of Thermodesulfobacteriota bacterium. Lineage (NCBI taxonomy): Bacteria > Pseudomonadati > Thermodesulfobacteriota > Thermodesulfobacteriota bacterium. The sequence goes on along the minus strand of JBFLWB010000008.1, from coordinate 32,288 downwards.
GCGGGCCATGACGGCGGCCAGGTCCACCGGCGGCAGCTCGATATCGGGAAGCCCGAACTCCTTCGCCCGGCGTGCGAGGGCCCAGACCCCCGCCGAGCGGATCAGCGTCTTGGAAGGCACGCACCCGAAATGGAGGCAATCGCCCCCCAGCCTCGACGCCTTTTCGACGAGGACCGTCTTCGCGCCGAACTGCGCGGCTCCGGCGGCGGCCGTCAATCCCGCCGCGCCACCTCCGAGAATCCCGAGGTCGAAATCGTATGCCGCCATGGAGTCCCCCTTTCGAGTCCCGTTTGCCTATCAGTCGGGGGGCCTCCCGATTCCTTACCTCCCCGCGGCTTTTTTCGCCACGCGGTCGTTGAATTTCGCGAAGTCGACCGCGAACCGCTCGTGGGTCCCCTTCCCGATCACCTCGACGTCATCCTTTGCCTCGATCTCCCAGACCGTGCGCCGCCCCTCCACGCCGATGCAACGGACATGGACCGTCACCGTCATCCCAGGCGGGGTGGCCGCGGTGTGCGTCATGTTGACGAGCGTCCCGACGCTCCCCTCCCCCGGCTCCATGTGCGGCGCCATCGCATCCATGCACGCCCACTCCATCAGGCCGACCATGAAACCGGTGGCGAACACTTTCGGCATACCCCGGAACGCCTCCGACTCGGGGTAAAGGTACGGGACCGTCCTGTTTTCCGGGACACGATACGTGTGCACGTGCTCCAGACCGGCCTTCAACGTCTCCTTCATGGGCTCCTCCTCAGAAACGGATTCCCGATATTCCACCGTTGAAGTATCGCCCGGACGCATCAGGGAAAACGGGGTTTGATCGATATACATTACAGGAAACAAATACAATACTCATAATACAGGCGGCTGTCGGCCGATTCCGGCCGCGGGGAGGCAGGATGATGGACCAGGCGAAGGATCGGATGCTCGAAGAGATCAATGCCTTGAAGGATGAAAACCGGCGGCTGAAGGAAGCGCTGGAGTGGGCCGCGGAGGAGATGCAGGTCGGCAACACCCGGTGGTACGAGAGCAGCGAGCCGGGCGAGAAATATTACGACTGGTTCGTGCGGGAGCTGCGGCTCCGCGCGGGGATCGAGGGACCGAAACCTTGACCGGAGGATGGCGCGCATGGACCCGATCGGCCGTTCCCTTCTGCAGCTCGTCCAGGATTCCCCGGACGCCGTCCTCGTCGCCGACCGCGAGGGGATCATACGCTATTGGAATGCCGCGGCCGAACGGATCTTCGGTTGGACCGCCGGGGAGGCGATCGGCCAATCCCTCGACCTGATCATCCCGGAGAAGCAGCGCAGCCGCCATTGGGAGGGGTACCATCGCGTGATGGCGACCGGCGAAACGAAGTACAAGACCGGCCTGCTGTCGGCGCCGGGGGTCCGCAAGGACGGAAGCAGGGTCTCTCTCGAATTCAGCATGGTGATGCTCCGCGACGAGGCGGGAGCGATGCAGGGCTGCGGCTCCATCCTGCGGGACGTGACCGAACGCCGGCTTCAGGAGAAGGAGCTCAGGGCCCGGCTGGCGGCCTGCGAGGGCGATAAATAGCCTCCACCCGCATCGATCCCGGCACGTAATCCGCAAGGAGATAGGCATCGGGAATCGCGGTCCTGTTGCCGTCCCGAAGTTGCGCGTAATGCGGCGACATGATCTCGACCCCTGCCTCGTTGAAGGCGTCCTGGATATTCCGGTGCAGGTCGGAGTGGATATTCACCATCTCCCGGGGCTCGCTCGTGTATGCGTTCAGCTCGTACGTCACGTAGAAATCGTTGAGGGCCGTCTGGAGGACGAACGGCTTCGGCTCCTGGAGGATCCGCTCCGTCTTCTTCGCCGCCTCGATCAGGAGCTCGTGGACCGTCCGCCATGGGGCATCGTATCCGATGGTGACGGCGGTATGCAGGATGAGCCCCTCCTCCTTCGCCCGGGCGCTGTAGTTCACGATATGGGCGTTCAGGGCCAGCGAATCGGGTATGGTGACATCTTCGTTCTTGATGGTCCGGATGTGGGTCACCAGGAGCGATTTGGCGATGACGTCGCCCACGGTGTCCCCGATCCGCACCCGCGGTCCCCTACATGGAACGCCCGCATGCAGGTCAGGCTCAAGCCCGCCATGACGTTCGCGATCGCGGAGGTGGAGCCGAGGGAGAAGAGGATTCCGAGGAAGATCGAGACCCCCTTGAACGCCTCGGACCTGGAGCCGGGGATGTACGGGAAGGCGACGATCAACGCGAAGGCGAGGATGACGAAGCGCACGATCTTGAACGTGGGAATCGCCCAGTCGGCGTAGAACCCGGGGAAGACGATCCGTCCCCTCCCCACCTCGACGAATATGAGGCGGGCGAGCCTGATCACATACCTCGTGACGAATCCGATGACCGCAAGGAAGAACAGGTCGGGCAGGGCGGCCAGGAATGCGGCGCCGATGATCCGCAGGGGGTCGAGGATATAACCGATGATCGATTCGGAGATCCCGCGCGTCCGGGGGAAGACGCTCAGGACGAAAAGCAGCCAGACGTACAGGATGACGACGGTCGCGATGACGCGGATCCATCGGGCCAGCGCCACAAGTCCCCCGACGAGGCGGGTCGCCTGGAGAAGTTCGTACGATCCGATCCGGACGGACCGGATCCGCCTCCCGCCCCACTCCCGGATACCGGAGTAAATGCGCGGAAAGAACTTGTGGAACAGGAACAGGATGAGGAGCAGCACCCCGGTCGCACCGGCCGCGGAAACGGCCCCCGGCAGAAGGCTGTCGAATATCCCGCGCCATCCCATGAGACACCTCCCTTCGGAAGATCAGGCTACATTATAATCGGGCCATGAAAAGCCGACCGGCGTCATGCAGTTCCTGATCATCTTCTCCGTCGCATTCCTCGCCTCGATGCTCAGCTCCATGAGCGGCGCCGGGGCGGCGATCCTGACGACCCCCGTCTGGCTGTCCCTCGGCTTCCCGCTCCCGGCGGTGATCGCCTCCAACCAGCTCAACGGCGCGGCATGGACCCCGATCGCCGCCCGAAATTACCTGAAAGGAAAGGACGTGGACTGGGCGCTGATCCGGATCATGGTCCTTGTCGGGCTGGCGGGAGCGCTGGTCGGGACGACCATTGTGCGCGGCGCGGACGCCGCGCTCCTGAAGCGCGCGATCGGCGTCATCATCGTCGCGCTGGTCCTGATCGTCGCATTCAACCCCTCGCTGGGGCGTACGGAAAGCGGCTCGATCCTCTCGCGCCGCCAGACCGGCCTGCTGGCCTTTCCCATCGGAGCGTACGAATCGTTCTTCGGATCGGGAAACGGCCTGTTCACCTCCATCCTTCTCGCCAAGACCCGCGGGATGCCGCTGCTCACCGCCCTCGGCTCGTATTACGCGATCGCCTTCTTCCTGAACAGCTTCGCCGTGGCCGTCTACAGCGCGGCCGGGCACGCCGACGCGCGTTTGATGGTCCCGTCCACCGCGGGCTCGGTCATGGGGGCGTACGTGGGATCCCGCATCGGGCGGGGAAAAGGATTCGGGCTGGTGCGGGCGATGTTCCTGACCGTGGGAGGGGCGCTGGGGATGAAGCTGGCGCTCGGATGACCCTGCCGGAAATTTTTCATTTCCCCTAAATCATTTCCCCTTCCCGTTCGTCCTATGTGTGTAGCGGATGATTGCCTGGACCAATTAAGGACAAGAAGGGAGGATGGAAATGAAGTCATTTATCGCAGGTTTGCTTGCGGTTTCATTCCTTTTCGCAGGGTGCGCGTCCTCGGGCCCAAAGGAAGGGGCGGGAACGGTCATCGGCGGCGTCAGCGGCGCCGTGATCGGGTCCAGGTTCGGCGGCGGCTCCGGAAGGATCGTCGGCACGGCGATCGGGGCCGTCGCGGGGGCATTGATCGGCCAGGAGATCGGAAGGTCGCTGGACCGGGCGGACCAGTTGGAGATGCAAAGAACCGCCCAGTATTCCCTGGAAAACTCCCGGTCGGGCGAAACCAGGGCCTGGCGGAACCCCGACAGCGGGAACTCCGGGACCATCACGCCGCAGCGGACCTACAAGACGGAACAAGGAGAGTACTGCCGCGAATACCAGCAGACTGTCCTGATCGGTGGAGAGGAACGCCAGGCGTACGGCACCGCATGCCGTCAGCCGGACGGCACCTGGAAGATCGTCAAGTGATGAAACTCCCTTTCATGGCCCGAACCTAATTTGCAGGACCCGAAAGGGCATAAACATCGTACACGTGAAACGGAGGGGATGAAAATGGCGGAACCCCCGGAGGAGTGGACTCCGAAAGAACCGTTCCGGCAGTGGCTGAACAGGCAGATCGGGATCCTTGCCGTGGTGCTCCTGGTCGTGGGAGCCAGTGTCTATATGGATCGGCAAAGTCAGAATCAGGGAGTCGCTCCGACCGCTTTCATCGAAGAAATGCAGCCGTCGAACCCCGTGGAAACGGGCGCGATACCTTCAATGGTGATGGAGGAACCCTGGATGCGGGAGTACGGCCACGACTGAAACAAGGGGCTGCGGCATTCGCCGCAGCCCCTCCTCGTTACAGGCTCCTCAGAAACTCCACTAACGCCGCCTGCTCGTCGACGGTCAGATCTAAGGGGATGGGATCGCCGACGGTTGACAGCACCGCGACGACTTCCGCCAGGGTGGACAGGCTGTGGTTGTGCAGGTAGGGTGCGGAGCGGGAAACCCCGCGCAGACTCGGGACCTTGATGCCGCCCGCCAGGTCGCCGGGAGTGGCGCCGAGAGTGAAGGTGAAAAGCCTCTGCTGCGAATCGGTCAGGTCGGCGGTGTTATGGCAGACGCTGCAGTTGGCCCTGCCATGGAAGAGCTTGAAGCCCTGCTCCGCCTGCGCTTCGTTGAAGGCGCCCGGGGCCGCGCCGGACAGACTGCGCATCCAGGTCTGCAGGTCGAGCAGCTTCTGGGTGTCGATGTCGTTCCCCGGCTGACCCGTCTCGGCGGCCACCAGCCTGTCGATCAATGTCTGCGGGGGGACGATTCGAAGGGCCGGCGGCAGGTTGCCCCCGGCGACGCCGAAGGCGCCGTTGGCGTGCATCACGAGGTCGTAGACCGCCTCGGCCTGGCTGGCCAAGGCGTTCCCGCCGACGAAGAGCCCGTCATAACCGAAGAGGTAACCTTGTCCCTCCAGGTCGAGGAAGTTCCAGAGCGGAGGATTGCCCGTGGGATTGTCGACCCCGTCGTCGAGCGGGTTGTCAGGGAGGGCGCGGATGTCGAAGCGGCCCGGGCCCCAGCCGTTGAGCAGGTCGATGGTCGCCTGGCCGGCAGCCTGGACGAAGGGGGTGGCGGCGAGGATGGCGCCGGCGTTCATGGCGACGTTGGGCCTGCCGTCGACCTCCAGCGGTCCGATGGGCAGCGCCGTCGGGCCGGCGGTCAGCGCGAAGGTGGTCGGGGTCACGTTCTGATGGCATAGGGCGCAGGTGATGCCGGCGCCGGTCAACTGGTCGGGATTCGCCGCATTATCGAAGACCCCCTTGACGCCGACGACCGCCCCGGCCTTGAGGAGGGCGCGGGTGGTGGCGGGGTCGGCCAGGGCGGCGTCTTTGGCCGCATTATCGGCGCCGGTCATGACCGCAACGATTTCGGCGGGGACCTTGGCCAGATCGATCTGGACGCCGAAACCCACCGCATCGGTCGGGAGGAGATTGTTCAGCACCGTGTGCAGGCCGAGCACTCCGCCGAAGAAGCTTTCGTTGCCGAAGGTTTCGTTCATGAAGACGTCGAAGCCCGCGGCGACGCCGGGACCGGTGGCAGTCTGCGGGGTACGGTGCATCACCCGGAACGTGCCGTTGGGGTCGGCTACCAGTGCGACGACCGTGCTGTTGGAGGAACGGAAAAAGTTGGCCGGCAGTCTTTCCCAGGCGGTTCCCGAGAGCCTGGCGATCTCGCCGAGCTGGGGATGGACCGGCGCCGGGCTGGCGGCCAGTTCCAGGACGATCCCCGCGCCGAAAGTCAGCGGAGCGCCGCTGAGGCTGGTCAGGGAGACCGCAAACGCGGAACTGCCCGGGGTCTGGTCGGCGCCGGGGACCGTCGTAGAGAGGAGCGGCGTGACCCTCAGCCGGGCATCCGCGCTGAGCGCCCCGGCGGGAACGATCAGCGTGATAAGGGGGTTGGTCGTGTTGTCGGTGAACGTCCCCCCTCCGGCCGCCGTAACCTGGGTCTGGATAACCGGTTGAGCCGCGGGAGTGGTGTTGTTGCCGCCACAGGCGGCCAGCAACAAGGCGAGCGCCGCCCCACCGAGCGCAACGGCCGGCCGCTTCCCGAAATATTCCCGTATAGCCGGCTTCATTTCGCCTCTCCCTCCATTTTCGCCTGGACGGATTCGCTGACCCGGCACGTCCGACAGACCGTGGAGACCCCCAGGAGATTGTAGAGGGGACACCAGCCGATCGCCCCGGTCAGGAGCGGGATGACGCCGAGATACCCCCAGGCATGGCCGCCGACGAGCCCCTGGTAGAGCAGGATCAGTCCCACAGATATCCGGACAAGCCGGTCCAATGTTCCGACTTCGCGCTTCATGGTGAACCTCCTTATTTGTGTTTCCTTCTTGATGCAACTATAGGGGAGCGCGCTTCGGCATGTCCGTGACATAGTCACACACGCTTTCCGCCGTCCGTACGGGGTGGAATAATGGGATGGAAAGGGAGGCGTGATGATCATGAAGATGGGAGCGATGGAAGAGTTCGTCTCCATCTTCCCCCGGTTCCGCCGGGATGAGGAGCTCGTGGGGGAAATCCTGGCCCATGCCCGCCGCCAGGCCTTCACGCCCGCCGCCCATCTCTACCTGGAAGGGGATGCCTGTTCCGGCATCGCCTTTCTTCTGGCCGGGGAGGTCAGGGTCTACCGGTGCGGAGGAAGCGGCCGGGAGATCACCCTGTACGAAATCGTGCCGGGCGAGACCTGCATCCTGAACGCCTCATGCATCCTCGGGAACAACGCCTATCCGGCCAACGCCATAACCGTCAGTGCCGGGGAAATGCTCCTCCTTCCGGCACATGAGTTCCGTCGCCTGCTCGGACGCTACGAAGCCATGCGTTCCTTCGTCTATTCCCTTCTGAGCCGGCGGCTGACCGAGGTCATGGAACTGGTGCAGGAAGTGGCCTTCGGCCGCATGGACGAGCGGCTGTGGGACTACCTGATCGAGAAGTCGGGCGACGGCATCCTCCATGCCACCCACCAGAAGATCGCCAACGACCTGGGCACCTCCCGGGAGGTCGTCAGCCGCCTGCTGAAGGACATGGAGCGGGAGGGGCGGATTTCGCTGGCGCGGAACGTCGTGAGGCTGCTGAAGGCGTAGGGCATCTGCGATAGCGGCGGTCTCCCGCGGGCATCCATGCGCGCATTTCTCCCCGCATGGTTTCCGAGCGGGGGTTGATCGTGTACCCTATTTGGGGTACATTGGTCGGAAGAGACGCGCGGGAGGTGGAACACGATGGGAAAAACCGCGATCATCCGGGCGCGGACGGAACCGAAGATCAAGGCCGACGCGGAGCGGGTCTTCCGGAAGCTCGGGATGACCAGCACGGAGGCGATCACCCTCTTCTACGCCCAGGTCGGGCTGCGGAAGGGGCTGCCCTTCCCGGTCGAAATCCCGAACGCCACGACGCGAAAGACCCTCGAGAAGACCGACCGGGGCGAAGACCTGCATGAGTACCCGAGCCTGGACGACTTCTTCAAGAAGATGGGCGCGTGATGCGGGCGTTCCGGACCACCGGGCGCTTCGAAAAAGACTTCAAGCTATCCATAAAGCGAGGGAAAGACGTTTCGAAGCTTCGAGCGGTCATGCGGGCGCTGGTTCAGGAAGTACCGCTCGATCCGAGGCTTCGAGACCACGCATTGAAAGGTGAATTCGCAGAGCGCCGCGAATGTCACATCGAACCGGATTGGCTGCTTATCTACAAACTTGAACCGGGCGTTGTCGTCTTCGAGCGGACAGGAACGCATTCGGACTTGTTTGAGTAGATCCGGCTTCCGAGGGATCGGCCGACGCGCCGACAAGCGGCGCTCCAACTATCGCTTCCCGGAACCCTCTTGCAGGACCGCCTTCAGGAGGCAGCAGGAGGCACGATATTACTGATGGGCCCTGAGGATTCGGCTACTTCGGTCGGGACCTCCCTGTCCCTCCCTGCGTAGCAATGATGGTCTCCAGCAAACCCGGAGCGATTCAATACACTATTAATTCTTGCACATCGCTTGCAGTTCCAGGCTGAACTCCACATCCGTGAAGGTGATCATTGATCCCTTAACTCCGAAGTTGCAGGGAGCCCAACTGACTGCGCAGGTGTAATCGCCGGCGACAGACCAGTCGCTGCGGAATGTGTAGTTCTTGTTCTTTTCACACCCGCTCTGGATCTTTGAGTATTGACCGATGTTCATTCGCCAGAGGCCGCTGCTCGTGCAGCCCTCGCGATCTGCCCACTTGGACGGGTTCGGATTCCACCGGAACTGCCGGAAGTAGACGCGCTCCGAAACGGCGATCGTGGTGTCCGCGTCCATCTGACCCTGGCCAACCATGACAGGCACTGTGGTGATGAATGCCATCCAGGGTCCTTCCTTAGGTCTCTCGACCGTTTTGTTGAACTTGTACCATAACTCGCCAGCGGTACCTGGAAGTCCGGCGACCAGGAACTCGGCCTGCCGCGTCGAGGCGCCTTGCGCATTGGTTGCCTCAAGAACGGCCTTGTAAAAGCCCGGCGCGTATGCAGATACATCGACAATGTGCATACCTTTGCTCGAACTGCTGACCGCTTGGGAGAAGACGGTTCCCCCGTCTTTTTTCGCGACCGAGAGCGTTACCGACGTGCTATTTGTGACCTCCCAGTCGACACCCAGCTTATCCTGTCCGCATAAAATATCGTAAGTGACAAAGAAGCGGTCTATCGAAGGCGTGCCTGGCGGACAGCTTGGTGCACTTAGAACAAATATCATCAGCAGCAAAATTCCGAATCCAGGTACATGCGAGCGAGTACGCATGGTCCGTCCCTCCTGTTAAGGCAATCGCCGATATAGTTCGGTTGCCTGAAGGTTGCCGAATGCCTGACAGCTTTTTGGTTGGTTAATTCGGGGCGGACTTATATAGAAATATACGGATATTCGATCCCTCTCCTCTTCGCATGTCAACGGATATATTTCATGGAACGGAAAGAGCAATAAGACAAGATTTTCATGTATTTCTGGTCAAGTCTGATTTATCGCCGCATGTTCGAAGTCACGCGAACTCATCAATTCGAGGTGGTAGTGCCGGGGTACCCGCCGGGGGAGCCTCGCGCCTCCGTTCGGGCTTTTCTTCCTTGTTCGGTCGGCAGAGACACCAAATTCCGTGGCCATCCATGGCCGTCTCTGCATTCGGCCATCCATGGCCATCAGCGATGTTGCTTCGAATCCTTCATGGAATGTCGGTGGCGTGGTGGGCCCTGAGGATTCGGCTACTTCGGTCGGGACCCCCCTGTCCCTCCCTGCGTAGCGCGGCTCGCGCTCGCACCTCCTGTGCTCGCTGCGCCGCCCGCCTTCGCGTGCTTCCGCGGTCATCCTGACCGCTCTTCTTCGCTCCTCGCTCAGCGCACGCTCCGGAGGCCGAATCCATTCGGTAACCTGGGGATTCGTTCTCCCCTCGCCCGCCTGACGCGCGCCTCCATGCGCGCTTTTCTTCCCTGTTCGGTCGGCAGAGACAACAAGATCCGTGGCCATCCATGGCCGTCTCTGCATTCGGCCATCCATGGCCAGCAGCGATGACGCTTCGAATCCTTCATGGCATGTCGATAATTAAAAAGGCCAAGCGGAAATTCCGCTTGGCCTTTTGGTGTCGTGGTGGGCCATGAAGGATTCGAACCTTCAACCTCCTGATTAAGAGTCAGCTGCTCTGCCGGGTTGAGCTAATGGCCCACGTTGGAAAAGATCCTCAAAGACCGCGATACCCAAAAAATGGCGCGCCTGGGAGGAATCGCCGGCTCGCGCCCGGGCATCCCTGCCCGGTCTCCGCCGGCGGCCGCGGCGCCTTGCGCGGCCGTCCATGGCCGCTCATCCTCGCTATCCGCTCGGCGGCGCCTTGGATTCGATTCCTCAAAGAGCGCACGTTCTATAAAAAAAACAAAACCAGAAAGCTGGCGCGCCTGGGAGGAATCGAACCTCCGCACCCGGCTCCGGAGGCCGGTGCTCTATCCCCTGAGCTACAGGCGCCTTTGAAAAATGGGGTGAGTGACGGGGATTGAACCCGCGACACCCAGAGCCACAGTCTGGTGCTCTGCCAACTGAGCTACACTCACCACCTGCGCCCCGTTAGGCGAAAGGAAATTATACGTACTGTGCAATCCCGCGGTCAACGGGAAAAACCCCGTTCAAGCGAGCGGCCGGAAACGGCGCAGGCGGAGGGCGTTGGTCACCACTGTGACAGAGGAAAGCCCCATCGCCGCCGCCGCGAATATGGGGTCGAGCAGCAGCCGAAAGGCCGGATAGAGCGCCCCGGCCGCGACCGGGATGAGCACCACGTTGTAGGCGAACGCCCAGAACAGGTTCTGTTTTATGTTGCGCAGCGTCGCCCGGCTTAAGGAAATGGCGGACACCACTCCGCGCAGGTCTCCTCCCATCAGCACCAGGTCGCCCGACTCCACGGCGATGTCGGTGCCGGTGCCGATCGCGATCCCCACGTCGGCCTGCGCCAGCGCGGGCGCGTCGTTGATGCCGTCGCCCACCATCGCGACGACCTTCCCTTCGCCCTGGAGGGTTTTCACCTCCTGCGCCTTGCGGTCGGGCAGCACTCCGGCGACCACCCGGCCGATCCCCGCCTCCTTAGCCACGCTTTCCGCGGTCCTCGGATTGTCGCCGGTGAGCATCACCACCGAAAGACCCATCCCCCGGAGGCGCCGGATCGCTTCCACCGACCCTTCCTTGATCTCGTCCGCCACCGCGAGGATGCCCGCCGCCGCGCCGTCCACCGCGACGCACACCGGAGTGCCGCCGACGTCCGCGATCTCCGCGGACGGCCCGGCAAGCGAATCCGCGGATACGCCCGCCTCCTCGAGCCAGGAAAGGTTCCCTGCCAGCACCGCCCGCCCGCCGACGACGGCCCGGATCCCTTTCCCCGGCTCCGACCGGAAATCCGACGGAGCGGAAACCTCGATTCCCCGCTCCTTCGCGCCCCGGACGACAGCCTCGGCCAGCGGATGCGCGGAGCCGCTTTCCGCGGATGCGGCGAGACGAAGCAGCTCCCGCTCCCCCCCCTCCCCGTCGAACGTCCCTCCGGGGACCGTGCGGACCGCCGTGAGAGTCGGCTTCCCCCGCGTCACCGTGCCCGTCTTGTCGAGGACGACCGTGTCCACCTTCCGGGCCGTTTCCAGCGCGGCGCCGTCCCGGACCAGGATTCCCAGCTCCGCCCCTCTTCCAGTGGCGACCATGATCGAGGTGGGCGTGGCAAGTCCCATTGCGCACGGGCAGGCGATGATCAGCACGGCGATCATGTTGACCAGCGCGTAGGTCCCGCTGGGCTCGGGTCCGAGGAAATACCATACGAGGAAGGTGAGCGCGGCGACGCCCATCACCGCAGGGACGAAATACGATGCGATCACGTCGGCCAGCCGCCCGATCGGCGGCTTGCTCCCCTGCGCCTCCCGGACCATCGCGACGATCCGGGAAAGGACGGTGTCCTTCCCGACGCGCGTCGCCCGGAAGATCAGCCGCCCGTCCAAGTTCATCGTGCCGCCAGTGACGGCGCCGCCCGGCTCCTTCTCCACGGGGATCGGCTCCCCGGTAAGCATCGACTCGTCGACGGCGGAGCGACCCTCCTCGACCGCGCCGTCCACGGGGACCTTCTCCCCCGGCCGGACGACCACCCGATCGCCGATCGCCACCGATTCGATCGGGACGTCGATCTCTTCTCCGTCGCGGACCACCCTGGCCGTCTTCGGCGCCAGCCCGATCAGCTTCTTCACCGCCTCCGAGGTCCTTCCGCGCGCCCGTGCCTCGAACCAGCGTCCAAGCAGCACCAGGACGATGATCGCGGCGGACGTCTCGTAGTACAGGTGGACTGAGAGCCCTTCCGCCGTGACAAGGCGCGGAGAGAACGTCGCGACGACGCTGTAGAAGTACGCGACCGACGTTCCCAGCGCGACGAGGGTGTTCATGTCCGCGGAGCCGTGACGCCCGACGGCCCACGCCCCGCGGTAATATCGGGAGCCGGAGTAGAACTGGATCGGTGTCGCCAGCAGGAACTGCAGGATCGCCGCTGCGAAGGGGGACACGTACGGAATGTCGTGGCCGAGGAGCATGTGCGCATGCGAGAGCAGCAGCAGCGGGACGCCGCAGGCGATGCCGACCCGCAGGCGGGAAAGGAGCCGCCCCTCCTCTTCCTTCTGCATCCTCTCCTGCCGGGCAACCGGGTCCTCGCCGGGCTCGATGCGGGGGACCGTGTAGCCCGCCCCCTCCACCGCCGCCCGGAAGTCGTCCGCGGAAGCCGTCCCCGGCAGGTACTCGACACCCGCCGTGCCCGCCGCCAGGTTGACGCTCGCCGAAAGCACCCCGGGGATCCTGCGAAGCGCGCGCTCCACCCGGGCAACGCACGATGCGCACGTCATCCCTTCCACCGGGAAAGTGGTCCGTTCGACGGGCACCTCGTAGCCGGCGTCCCGGACCGCCACGGCCAGCGCCGAGGGACCGGTCCTGGACGGATCCGCCGTAACAGTCGCGCTTCCGGCGGCCAGGTTGACCGACGCCGAGGAGACGCCCTCGACGCGCGCGAGCGCCCTCTCCACCCGCGCCACGCAGGAGGCGCAGGTCATCCCCTCGACCGGGAGGGTCCACCGCGCCTGCCCCGGCGCCTCGACCGTTTCCTTGACGGGCTGGTTATCCATCACTAAATAATATGATGAGTTCCGCGGCGGAAGGGTGCCAATCCGCGGCACGGTTGGTATACTGGCAACGCGCGCCTGTAGCTCAGGCGGATAGAGCAGCTGCCTTCTAAGCAGCGGGTCGGGAGTTCGAATCTCTCCAGGCGCGCCAGTTCTTTAATAACGCGCATACGAGAGATTCGAACTCGGTCATCATCAACCGGAGGAGGACGGTGATGGGCTTGATCTGCAAGGTCTGCGGCTACAAATCGTTCGAGAAAGACGACGCGTCCTGCCGCTATTCCCCGACAAGGCACCACATGTACATCGAGGAGATCCCCGAAGGGTACTTCTGCCAGCACTGCGGCTACACCTCGCACACCTGCGAGCTCGGCGACTGCCGGAACAGCCCGGCGAAGAAACATGTCTACATCGCGAAGAAAACCGGCGAGTCGTCGCGATACATCTGCAAGTACTGCGGCTGGGAGCCGACCTACGTCATGGGCGGGCCCTGCAACATCAGCCCGCACGGCTTCCACGAGTTCATGTAAACGCTCCGACTCCCCGGCGCGGGGTTCCCCCGCGCCTCCGAACGGCGGTCCCGCCGAGCGTGCGCAATCCGGGGACCGGTTCCTTCCTGCCCGCTCGACGTGTTCCATTCCATCGATATCGGTTGTTGACCTCCTCCCCTCCCTCGGCCTTCGGCCGCCGCCTTCCGGCGGAAAGTGAGGGGATTCCCCAACGTCGCCGTTGGAGTTCCTGCTTCACAGGACCGAGCCCGGCGCGCCATTTATACCGGCACTCCGGGTCTTACCGACCCTCCACAGGCAGATACCGCCAGCCCGGCGGCCAGGACATTGCGGGCAGCGTTCACGTCCCGGTCATGCAAGCTGTCGCAGACCGGGCATCGCCATCCCCGCACTACCAAAGTCATGCCTTCCTCGACGTACCCGCAGGCGGAGCAGGTCTTGCTGGAGGGCAGGAACGGATCGGCTTTCACCAGGTTCCGTCCGTACCAAAGCGCTTTGTACTCCAGCATCCGCACTAGCTCACCCCAGCCGGCATCGGCTATTGCTTTTGCCAGCCTGCGGTTCTTCAGCATGTTTCCGACTCTCAAGCTCTCCACGGCCACCGTTTGGTTTTCACGGATCAGCCGGGTGCTGAGCTTGTGCAGCTCGTCCCTGCGCCGGTCGGCGATCTTCGCATAGACCCTTGCGACTTTGACCTTGGCCTTGTTTCTGTTTCTCGAACCTTTCTTCTTCCCGGCCAGTTTCCGTTGCAGCTTCGCCAGCCTTGCCTCTTCCCTGCGGTACACCTTCAGAGCCGGCACTTTCTCGCCGTTGGAGAGCACCACCAGGTTGTTCAGCCCGAGATCGATCCCGACTTCGCCTGCCGCCACTGGGAATGGATTAACCTCTTCCTGGCACCGGAAGGAAATGAAGTACCGCCCCGCCGGGTCGCGGCTGATGTTGACGCTGGTGATCTCTGCCTTCCTCTGTATCGTCCGGCTCCAACGGATATCGAGTGGCTGCTCCATCTTCGCCAGCACCAGTTCCCGCTTCTCCCGGTCCCAGGAAAAGGAGGTTTTCATGAAGGAAGCCGACTGCAGCCCCTTCCGGCTCTTGAACACCGGATAGCGGGCTCGCCCCGCAAAGAAGTTAGAGAACGCCGCCTGCTGATGTCGAACCGCCTGCTGCAGCGGCACCGAGCTGACCTCGGACAGCCAAACATGCTGCGGGTCTTTCTTAAGAACAGTCAACAGCTTCGAGGCTTTCAAGTACCCGATTCTCTCTTTCCTCTGCTCCCACGCCTCGGTCCGATATGCCAGGATGTGGTTGTAGACAAATCGGCAGCAGCCAAACGTCCGGGCAATCGCCCGTTCTTGCTCGGTCGTGGGGTAGAACCGGAATTTGTATGCCTTATTGACCTTCATGTCGGTCTATATTTTATTTGGTCCTGGTCTTTTCGATCAAGATCACGGATCTTCCGGTGCGCCTTATATTCCCGGCCTGAAGATCGAGGTATTACGGCGCGAGAGGATAATGGGGTTATGAGCCAAAATCCTGCGATCGCCGACGAGGCCGTCCTCCGCAAGGGACTGGAGATCTTCCGGCTCATGGGAGCGGAGCGACCGACGGTGTTCGGCGGGAGGTTCCTCGCGGGCCGGATGATGGAAGCGGCGATGGAGCGGCCGGATTTCAAGGTCGCCCTGTTCCGGTTCGTCGACGTCCTGCCGTCACTCTCCTCCGCGAAGGAGGTCTCCCGGCACATCGACGAGTATTTCCTGCGCGGTGACGTGCGGCTCCCGGGAGTCGCGAAGGCGCTCCTGTCGGGCGCCGCCTCGCCGCTGACCGCGCCGGTCGTCTCCCGACTGATCCGATGGAACCTCACCGGCTTCTCGAAAAACTTCATCGCGGGGGAATCGCCGGACGACGCGATTAAAGCGCTCCGGAAGATCCGCGACGGAGGGGAGGGCTTCACCGTGGACCTCCTCGGGGAGGCCGCCATCTCGGAGGCAGAGGCGGAAAAATACAGGGACCAGTACCTTTCCCTGGTGGACGTCCTCTCGAAGGAGATCGCCTCCTGGCCCCCCGGGGACCCGGAGCGCGAGCGGTATTTCCCCCGCCTGAACGTCTCCGTAAAGCTCAGCTCGCTCTATTCCCGGATCGGGGCGCTGAACTACGAAGACAGCCTGGAACACGCCCGCGACCGCCTGCGCCCCATCTTCCGGAAGGTCCGGGAGGCGGGCGGCGGCGTCAATGTCGACATGGAGACGACCGCGCTGAAGGATCTCACCATCGACTGCGTCACGAGCCTGCTCGACGAGCCGGAGTTCCGGGATTGGGAGCACGCGGGAATCGCCCTCCAGACCTACCTGCGGTCCGGCCTCCGGGATCTCGGCCGGGTTATCGGCTGGGCGAAGGGGCGCGGCCGCCGTGTCTGCGTCCGGCTGGTCAAGGGCGCGTACTGGGAATACGAGAAGACCGTCGCGGGGCAGCGGGGATGGCCGGCGCCGGTGTTCCTCGCCAAGACGAACACCGACTGGAACTTCGAGCGGTGCGTCGAGATCGCGCTGGCCAATCACGATAACGTCGCCCTGGCCGCGGCGTCCCACAACGTCCGCTCGATCGCCCGGACTCTGGCGCTCGCCGAGCGGCTCGGCGTACCGCGGGAGCGGTTCGAGCTCCAGATGCTTTACGGGATGGCGGAGCCGATCCGGGGGGCGCTTCGGAAGATGGGGCTGCCCGTACGCCTGTACTCCCCGGTCGGGGAGCTGATCCCGGGGATGGCGTACTTCGTGCGGCGCCTCCTGGAGAACACCTCAAACGAGGGGTTCCTCCGGAAAACGTACGTGGCCCGCGTCGCGCCGGAGGAGCTGCTGAAGGACCCGGAAAGGGAGGGCGGCGCTCAGCCTCCGTCTCCCGGCGCGGAGCCCGATCCATGCGCTTTCCGGAACGAGCCGTGGCTCGACTTCTCCGTCGAGGCGAGCCGGGCGGCGTTCCGGGAAGCGATCGGGAAGGTGCGCGGGGAGCTAGGGGCGGCGCATCCCGTCGTCATCGGCGGGCGGGAGCGCGTCACGGATGACCGTCTCGTCTCGACCAATCCGCACGATCCTGCGGAGATCGTCTGCTCGACGTCGGCGCTGACGCGGGACATGGCGGACGAAGCGGTCGCGGCGGCGCGGGAAGCGCGGAAGGAATGGGGCGACCGGTCCCCGGCGGAGCGGGCGCAGGTGCTGTTCCGAGCCGCGGAGATCGCCCGCGGGCAACGGATGGAGCTCGCGGCATGGGAGATCGTCGACGTGGGGAAGAGCTGGGCGGAAGCCGACGCAGACGTGTGCGAGGCAATCGATTTCCTCGAGTATTACGGCCGCGAGGCGATCCGCATCGGCGCGCCCCGGAAGCTGGGAACCGCCCCCGGTGAGGAGAACCGCTATTTCTACCGCCCCCGCGGCGTGGGGTTGGTCGTCGCCCCGTGGAACTTCCCGCTGGCGATCTCCATGGGGATGGTCTCCGCGGCGCTGGTGACCGGCAACGCGGTGCTCTACAAGCCGTCCAGCCTGTCGCTGAAGATCGGCTGGCTCGCTTTCCGGATTTTCAGGGAAGCCGGCATTCCCGATGGAGTGCTGAACTTCGTTCCCGGGCGGGGATCCGAAGTGGGCGATTTCCTCGTCGAGCACCCGGGGACCGATTTCATCCTCTTCACCGGATCGCGGGAGGTGGGGCTGGGGATCGTCGAGAAGGCGGGCAGGACCCGGCCGGGGCAGACCGGGATCAAGAAGGTCGTCATCGAGACGGGCGGAAAGAACGCCATCATCGTCGACGCCGACGCCGATCTCGACCAGGCGGTCCCCGGCGTGGTGCAGTCCGCCTTCGGCTTCCAGGGGCAGAAATGCTCCGCCTGCTCGCGGGCGATCGTGCTGGAAGGATGCTACGACCGGTTCCTCTCCCGGCTTTCGGAAGCGGTGCGCGACATCGTCGCGGGCGACCCGGCGGACCCGAAGAACTTCCTCGGGCCGGTGGTGGACGCCGCCGCGAAAAAGAGCATCCTTGCATACATAGAGGAAGGGAAGCGCGAGGGGAAGGTGCTGGCCCAGGGAACCGTCCCCGAAACCGGACATTACGTTCCGCCCACGGTGTTCGTCGATCTGCCGGCGAGCTCGCGGCTCCTCTCCGAGGAGATCTTCGGGCCGGTCCTGTCGGTGATCCGGGCGAAGGACCTCGACGAGGCGATCGCGATCGCGAACTCCTCGATCTACGCGTTGACCGGCGGCATCTTCTCCCGCAGCCCGGAGAACATCGCGAAGGCCGCGCGGGAATTCGCCGTGGGGAACCTCTACATCAACCGGGGGATCACGGGAGCCATCGTCGGGCGCCAGCCGTTCGGCGGCTTCCGGATGTCGGGCGTCGGGTCGAAGGCGGGGGGCCCGGACTACCTGCAGCAGTTCGTCGAACCCCGCACGGTCACGGAGAACACGATGCGCCGGGGGTTCACCCCCGAAGACGCGGGATGACCTCCCGCCGAATGCGCGGATATCGGAGGCGATGGAAATGGAGCTGAAGGGAAAGCGGATCGCCGTGCTGGTGGAGAACATCTACGAGGACCTTGAGCTGTGGTACCCGGTATACCGGTTCCGGGAGGCGGGGGCCGAGGTGACGATCGTGGGGCCGTCCGCGGCGACGTACACGTCCAAGCACGGCTACGAGGCGAAGGCCGACAAGGCCGCCGACCAGGTCAAGGCGGCGCAGTTCGACGCGGTGATCGTCCCCGGCGGCTACGCGCCGGACAAGATGCGGCTTTACAAGTCCATGGTGGACCTGGTCCGCGAGGCGCACGAGCAGGGAAAAGTGGTCGCGGCGATCTGCCACGGCGGGTGGATGCTCGCCTCGGCGAACATCCTGAAGGGGAAGCTGGTCACAGGGTACGCCGCCATCCGGGACGACCTGGTGCACGCGGGGGCAGGGTACGAGGACAGGGAGGTCGTCCGGGACGGGAACCTGATCACCTCCAGGAAGCCCGCCGACCTGCCGGCCTTCTGCCGGACCATCATCGAGGCGTTGGCCGCGTCCGGAGGGAAGTCCTGACGCGGGAGAGGCGGGGGGCCGGAAAAGGCCCCCTTCCGCCCCCGGTTCGTCTATAATCAACAGCGAATCCGACCGGCCCGGCACTTTTCGCCCCGCCGTAACACGCTTTCCGACGAAGGGGCCTCTGAATCATGAAAGTCCTGCTGCTTTACCCCCGCTTTCCCGACACGTTCTGGAGCTTCCGCCACGCCCTCCCGTTCATCGGGAAACGGTCCGCCTTCCCTCCCCTCGGGCTGCTCACCGTCTCTGCGATGCTTCCCCCGCACTGGAAGCGGAAGCTGGTGGACCTCAACGTGGAAAAGCTGCGCGACAAGGAGCTCGCGTGGGCCGACGTGGCGTTCCTGAGCGGCATGCTGGTCCAGGGCCCCTCCCTCGAACAGCTCATCGCCCGCTGCCGGAAAGCCGGCCTGCGGACCGTGGTGGGCGGGCCGATCACGAGCGCGGAGAACTCCGCGTGGGCGGAAGCCGACCACGTCGTCCGGGGCGAAGCGGAGAACCTGATCGAGGAGCTGGTCGCCGACCTGGAAGCCGGCCGGGCGCGCAAAAGCTACGATGCCGCGGGCAGGGCGGATATCACCCGGGTGCCCCCTCCGGATTTCCGCCTCGCCCGGATGCGGCGGTACAGCTCGATGCCGGTCCAGTATTCCCGGGGATGCCCCTTCTCCTGCGAGTTCTGCGACGTCATCGAGCTCTTCGGGCGCACGCAGCGCACCAAGACGACCCACCAGGTCCTCCAGGAGTTCGAGCGGCTCTACCGCCTGGGATGGCGCGGATCGGTCTTCATCGTGGACGACAACTTCGTCGGCAACAAGCAGGCCATCAAGGCGCTCCTTCCCTGGGTGACCGACTGGATGCGCAGCCGGGGGAATCCCTTCTACCTGTTCACCCAGGCGTCGATCAACCTGGCCGAGGACGACGAGCTGCTCTCCCTGATGCGGTCGGCGCGCTTCAACAAGGTGTTCGTCGGGATCGAGACCCCCTCCGCGGAATGCAACCGCGCGGCGGGCAAGATGCAGAACGTGAAGGCCGACCTGCTGGGAAGCGTCCGGCACATCCAGGAGAGCGGACTGGAGGTGATGGGCGGATTCATCGTCGGCTTCGACCAGGACTCCCCGGAGGTCTTCGAGCGGCAGATCGACTTCATCCGCGACGCCGCCATCCCCGTCTCCATGGTCGGGCTGCTGACCGCGCTCCCCAACACGCGCCTGTGGCGCCGCCTCTCCGAGGAGGGGCGGATCCTCCGCCAGAGCATGGGGAACAACACGGACGCCCTGCTGAACTACATGCCCCGGATGAATCCCGAGGCGCTCCTTGCCGGCTACCGGAAGGTGCTGGCATCCATCTACAGCCCGTCGGAATACTTCGAGCGCGCGCTGACGCTTCTCAAGCGCCTCGGCTCCCGGCCGCCGACCCGCCTGGTCTTCTCGGACTACGTCGCCCTGTTCCGCTCCTTCGTCCGCCAGGGGATCGTCGCCCGCTACCGCGTCGCGTACTGGCGCTACATCGGCAAGGCGTTCCGCCATGCCCCGAGGCATCTGGGGGCCGCGTTCACGCTGGCCATCATGGGCCACCACTTCTTCACCCTGGCCCGCCGGATGCAGTCGAAGCCGTCGCGGTGAGATGAAGGAACGGCTGGATTCCATCGTCGCCTTCCTGAAGACGGGAATCTGGCTGCTTCCCGAGACGGGGCTTTCCCGGCCCAGGGCCTGCTTCGTCCGCGCGCTCAAGGTCCTCCTGCTGTCGGCCCGCGGCTTCATGCGGGACCAGTGCACGGTGCGGGCCTCGGCGCTGACGCTCTATTCCCTCCTTTCCATCGTCCCGGTCGTCGCGGTGGTCTTCGGCATCGCCAAGGGATTCGGGTTCGAGAAGCGGCTGCAGGCCGAGCTCCTGGTGGAGTTCTCGGAATACTCGGACATCCTGATGAAGGTCTTCCGCTTCTCCGACTCGCTGCTGGAGAAGACCAGCGGGGGGATCGTCGCGGGGATCGGCGTCGCCCTGCTCTTCTGGACGGTCGTCAGCGTGCTGTCCTCGATCGAGGCCGCGTTCAACCACATCTGGAAAGTCCGGAAGTCGCGCTCCATCGCCAGGATGTGCAGCGACTACCTCTCGTTCGCGATGGTTGGCCCGTTCATCTTCCTCATGGCGGGCAGCGTGACGGTCACGCTTGCCGGGCAGCTGGAGTACGTCGCCCAGCAGGCGGCCCGTTGGGGGATCCCGCCGCAGGCGATCCTCTTCGTGCTGGAGATCGTCCCCTTCCCGCTGGTCTGGGGGCTGTTCGCGTTCGTCCTGATCCTCATGCCGAACACGAAAGTGCAGCTCAAGCCCGGGTTTATCGCCGCCGTGGCGGCGGGGACCGTCTTCCAGCTCACCCAGTGGGTCTACATCGCGTTCCAGGTCGGCGTTTCGCGCGCCAACGCCATCTACGGAAGCCTCGCCGCGCTCCCGCTGTTCCTGGCCTGGCTTCAGGTCAGCTGGCTGATCGTGCTGATGGGGTCGGAGATCTCCTACGCGCTCCAGAACCTCGACACGCTCGGATTCCCCGAGGAGGCGGAGACGGTCGTCCCGCACCACCGGCGCGCCCTCTCCCTTCTCGTCGCGCGCATGGTGGCCGCCCGCTTCGCCGCCGGAGACGCCCCCCCCACGCCGTCCCTCATCGCGCTGTCACTGGGGGCGCCCTCCCCGCTCGTGCGCCGGATCCTCGACGATTTCTCGGCCGCCGGGCTCTTCCGGGAGATGAAGGCCGCGAAAGGGGAGGAAGCCCCGTGGCAGCCGGCCCGCGATATCCACGGGATCACCGTCCAGGCCGTCCTCGACGCCCTCGACCGGCGCGGCGCCGCGGAGCCGCCGTTCGCGGCGACGGACGATTTCCGGAAGGCTGCGGAGTCCCTGGACGCCCTCGGCTCGGCGGCGGAGGCCTCTCCCGCGAACCGGCCGCTGCTCGAACTTTGAACGCGATCTCAATCACCGGCGGAAAGGAGAAGTCGTCATGAAAAGACTGGCGGTGCTGCTGCTGTGCCTGATCCTGGTCCCCCCGGCGTTGGCGGCCGATCCCGCCGCGGCGAAGAAGGAGGGGCAGGCCAACTTCTACGCCAACATCACGGCGGTCGAACCGATCATGGAGGCGTTCACCGCTTCGACGGGCGTGAAAGGCGTCTACACGCGCGTCTCGACGGCGAAATATCTCGCCACCGTCCTCACCGAGCACTCGGCGGGCAAGCTCTCGGCCGACGTGCTCCAGGGGCCGCTGCCGATCCTCGAGGCGCTGAAGGGGAAGGGGGTGCTCGCCCCCTACCGGTCTGCCGCCGCCGCCGGCTACCCGGAATGGGCGCGCAGCGACGACACCATCCTCCAGTTCGGCATCGAGTACGTGGCGCTGATCTACAACAAGGAGCTGGTCAAGGCGAAGGACGTCCCCACCAGCTACAAGGAGCTCGCCGACCCGAAATGGCGCGACAAGATCGTCATGCCCGATCCGGCGACGCACGCCACCACCATCTCCTGGCTCGTCGGCCTGAAGGAAGCGAAGGTCTTCGCGACCGAAGCGGAGTGGACGGATTTCCTGAAGGGGCTCGCCGCCAACAAGCCGATGTTCGTCGCCTCCTTCAGCCCCACGCCGGCCCCGGTGGAGAGCGGCCAGAAGCTGATCGCCGTCTCGATGCCCAAGTACATCATCACCCACGCGCCCGCGCCGCTCGACTGGGCGCGCACCGGCGTCCTCCTCGGCTCGCCCCGCGGGATCGCAATCGCGGCGAAGGCGCCGCACCCGAACGCGGCCCGCGTCTTCATGGACTACTGGCTCTCGAAGGACGCCATGAGACTGCTCGCGGACAAGGTGGGCGAGTACGTGCTCGCGCCGGGCGTCTATCCACCCATCGCCGGCATCGACAAGGCGAAGGTGGTCCCGATCCGGGAGCTCTCGGACGAGGAGATCGCCGCCTGGGGCGACAAGTTCAAGAAGATCTTCGCCGCGAAATGACATGGAGATCCGGATCCGGGGGCTGACCCGGGACTACTTCCCGGAAGGCAAGCGGATCCGGGCGCTGGACGACGTAAGCCTGACCATACCCGCGAACCGGATCTTCACACTGCTGGGACCGAGCGGGTGCGGGAAGACCACGCTGCTGCGATGCATCGTGGGGCTGGAGCTCCCCGACTCCGGCGAGATCGCCATCGGGGACGAGGTCGTGTGGTCGAAGGAGAAGGGCGTCTTCGTCCCCCCGGAAAAGCGGGGGCTCGGGATGGTCTTCCAGACCTACGCCATCTGGCCCCACATGGACGTCTTCGACAACGTGGCCTACCCGCTGAGGTGCCGCAAGGTCCCGGCGGAGGAGATCCGGGCGCGGGTCGCCCGCTTCCTGAGGTTCGTCCGGCTCGAGGGATTCGAGAACCGCCCCGCGACGAAGCTCAGCGGCGGGCAGCAGCAGCGGGTGGCGCTGGCGCGGGCCCTGATCGCCGAGCCCAAGGTCATCCTGTTCGACGAGCCGCTCAGCAACCTCGACGCGAAGCTCCGGGAGGAGACCCGCAAGGAGCTTCGCGCCTTCCTCTCCGGCCTCGGCATCACCGCGGTGTACGTCACGCACGACCGGGTCGAGGCGCTGGCGCTCTCCGACCGGATCGCGGTCATGCGCGCGGGGCGAATCGTCGAGGAGGGCGATCCGAAGAAGATCTACTTCCGCTCCGACAGCCGGTTCGTCGCCGACTTCATCGGCCGGGCGAACCTGCTCCGCGGCAGGGTGGCGGCGCTGGACGGGGCCCGCGCCGTCATCGATACCGCGATCGGCAGGATCGTCGGACTCAATCCCCAAGAAATTCCGCCGGGAACCGACGCGCTGGCGTGCGTCCGGCCCGAGTTCCTCCGCATCGCGAAGGCCGGAACCCCCGGGAGCGGAAACGTCTTCCCCGGAAAGGTGGAGACGCTGCTCTTCGTCGGGGAGGCGTACGAGGGCGAGATACGGATCGGCGACGCGCGGATCACCGTCTCGATCCCCCCCACCGCAGACGTCGCGGAAGGCAGCGAGGTCAGCGTCGCCTTCGACGCCGATCACTGCTTCCTGCTGCCGGCCTGAAGGAACCTCCATGGGGAACCGGCCGGGCCTCACCCCGATTTTGATCCTGGTCGTCGGTCTCCTGACGATCGGTCCCGTCCTGATGCTCGCGATCGGCAGCTTCTCGGAGGGGCTGGGGGAATTCGGTGATTTCACGGTCTCCAAGTACGTCGACGCATACACCGACCCGGCGCTGCTCGAGATCCTGTGGAACACGGCCGTCTTCACGCTGGGCTCGGCCGCGGTCGCCACCCTGCTCGCGCTGTTCCTCTCCTACATGAACACCCGGACCGACATTCCCTTCAAGTTCTTCTTCGGGATCATCTCGATCATCCCGATGATGATCCCCCACATCCTGTTCGCGATCAGCTGGGTCCTGCTTCTGAACCCGAGCAACGGGATCCTGAACCGGTACCTCGTCGGCCTCCTCGGCCTGGAAGAGGCGCCGTTCGACATCTACACGCTGAAGGGGATGATCCTCGTCGAAGGGCTGCTGGACATGCCCGTCTCCTACCTGATCATCGCCCCGGCCATGCGCTCCTTCGACGTTGCACTGGAGGAGTCCTCACGGGTATCGGGCGCGGGAACGATGCGGACGCTTGCGCGCGTCACGCTGCCGGTGCTGCGGCCGGCGATCCTGTCCTCCGTGATCCTCGTCATCGTCCGGTGCCTCGCCTCCTTCGCCGTGCCCTCGGTCATCGGCATGCCGGGCAGGATCTACGTGCTGGCGACCCACATCTACCGGATCACCTCCACGGGGTTCTCGGCGGACTACGGGAAGGCGGCCGCGGTCGGCATGAGCGCACTCGCCGCGGCGGTCCTGCTCATCTGCCTGTACCGGTACCTGACCTCGGAGGGCGAGCGGTACGTCACGGTGTCGGGGCGCGGCTTCAAGCCCGCCCTGATCGCGCTGAAGGGATGGCGGAATCCCGCGATGGGCGCGGTCGGGCTGCTGTCGTTCGTGCTCATCGTTCTGCCCGTCGCGGTGCTCTTCTACACCTCGATGGTGCCCTACGTCATGACCCCGGGGCCGAAAGCGTTCTCGCTCATGAGCTGGAAGAACTGGTCGGAGGTGCTGAAGGACCCGGTGTCGCTGCTGTCGCTGAAGAACAGCCTCACGCTCGGGCTGGCCGGCGCGACGATCGGGACGGTCCTCTCGATCCTCGTCTCCTACGTCATCGTCAAGGTGCGCACCGCCGCGTCGGGCGTCCTCGAGTCGCTGAGCTTTTTGTCCTTCTCCTTCCCGGGCATCGTCATCGGGGTCGGGTTCATGTGGTTCTTCGTCCGCACCCCGCTCTACTCCACGCTGTGGGCGCTGCTGATCGGGTACGTGGCGACGTACCTGCCCTACGGCATCCGGCCGCTCTCCGGCGCGTTCGTGCAGATCCACGGGCATCTCGAGGAATCCTCGAAGGTCTGCGGCGCGGGGCCGGTCGCGACGATGCGGCGGATCGTGATCCCGCTCCTCGTTCCGGGGATCGTCTCCGCGTGGATCCTGCTGGCAACCATGTTCGTCCGGGAGCTGACCCTTTCGGTGGTGCTCTCCCGGCCGGGATCCGAGGTGCTGGCGGTGCAGATCCTGAAGTTCTCCGAGGACGGCCTGTGGGGCAGGCTGTCCGCCCTGGGGATATTGATGATCTTCATCTCGTCGGGACTGGTCGCAGCGGCGACGATTCTCGGGAAGATCGCCGCAGGGAGGATGACGCCGGTCAGGCCAGGAGAAGCCCCAGGATCCCGCCCGCCAGGATGATGAGCGCCGGGTTCGCCCGGAAATGCGCGGCGGCGAGCGCGCCGGCGCAGATCATCCAGGTCGCCGGGTCCGCCATGGATTGACGGCCGATGTCCACCGCCGAGGCCAGGATCAGCGCGACCACCATGGGGCGCAGCCCGTAGAGCGGACCATCCACCAGCCGCCTCTCCGAACGGGTTTCCGCGAACCGGACCAGCCCCACCATCGCCAGGATCGAGGGAACGGATACCGCCACCGTCGCGACCGTCGCTCCCCACAGGCCGGCGAGCCGGTACCCCACGAAAGTGGCCGCGTTGGTGGCCACCGGTCCCGGCGTCATCTGGGCCAGGGCGAAGAGGTCCACCATCTCGGACGAGGCCAGCCACCGGTGCTGCCGGACCAGCACTTCCGAAAGCAGCGGGTACATGGCGTTGCCGCCGCCGAAGCTCAAGGCCCCGATATACAGGAAAACGATCAGGAGCCAGACCAGCGGCATCATCCGGCCGCCCCCTTGTCCGGCGGGGGCGCCCACCGCTCTTTCGGGAGGAAGTGATAGCCCGCGACCGCGGCGGCAAGGATCATCAGCGCCGGGTGGACCCCCGCGAGCGCCACGAGGACAAAACCCGCTCCCGCCAGCCACATCGACCATCGGTC
Source organism: Thermodesulfobacteriota bacterium (assembly GCA_040758155.1). Classification (NCBI taxonomy): domain Bacteria; kingdom Pseudomonadati; phylum Thermodesulfobacteriota; species Thermodesulfobacteriota bacterium. The sequence continues at coordinate 6,446 of JBFLWB010000008.1, read as the reverse complement.
CGTCACGATCTGCCTGCCGAGGGACCACACCGCGGCGACCAGCAGCCCCACCACCGACGGGCGCGCGCCGTGAAGGAACGCCTCGACCGCCGGGAGACTGCGGTACTTCTGGAAAGCGGCCGCCACGGCGAGGATGGCCAGAAAGGACGGGATGACGGCGCCGACGGTCGCCGCGAGCGCCCCACGGATTCCCGCGACCGTGTATCCCACGATCGAGGAGGCGTTGATGGCCACCCCTCCGGGTCCGCATTGCGCCCACGCCATGATGTCGAGGAACTTCTCCTGGGAAACCATGCGGCGCCGCTCGACGATCTCCCGCTGGATCATGGGCACCATGACGTATCCGCCGCCCAGCGTGAAGGCGCCCACGCGCAGGAAGACCGTGAAGAGGGTCCAGAGGTCCTTCCAGGGGTGCCGGCTGTCCGAAGTCGCCAAACGCAGGTCCCGCCCGCTCGAATTTCGCATCGTGCCGACGGTTATATTAGCGGATTTCCACCCGCAGCGAATTTTCCCTCAACAGTTCCGTCCCGGACCGGCCTCCCCGGTCAACGAGGATCCGGACCTTCGCGACGCCCGGCGTAATGCCGCGAACGAGCACGGCCCGCATGCCGCCGGCATCCGCCGTCTCCGCGGCGCCCCCCGAAACCTCCGCGGAGCAGCGGCGGCCGCCGGCATCCATCAGCTCGTAATAGGCGAGTTCCCCGGGGCGGATGACGGTGGTCCCCTCCCGCTCGGCCGCAAAGGCGATCTCGAGCCCGACCAGGGACGATCCGTCTCTGCCCGGCTCCGGCTTTGCGGCGAGATAGATCCGCCGGCCGGGCTCCGGAGCGGAGATGCCGGTCACCCAGACGGCGGCCGCACCCTCCGCGAGCAGCCAGTCGCCCGGGGCCCCCTTCCGCCCGCAAATCCGCGTCCCCGGCACCGGACGATCCCCTTCGGGACGGGACCCGGAGAGGACGAGGATCTCCCCCCGCGGCTCCCCGTTAGAAGCGAGCCCGGAGACGGGAACGGGCATGGAACGGAACAGCGACCGGGTCATGTCTCCGGAAGCGGGATCCTGGAACAGAAACGGCAGCAGCAGAAGGAGGAACAGGGTGGCGATCGCGGGAAACTTCTCGCCGCGGCTCACCGGAGCGACTCCCCGGAGGCGCGGGACGCACGGACGGACAGGCGGCACGTCATGGATGGAACCTCTCGTAACCGGTTTCTCCCTATGTATTTCGGCAGAAACGCCCCGATTCTTCAGGGTGCGCGAAGGGATGGATGGACATTGCGGGCCTTCCACAAAGACCGCGGAAATTATATGATTCCCCGATGAAAAACCTGCGCGCCCGCATCCACGACCAATACCTGAGGGACCTGCACTTCGACGGCGGACAGATCATCCTGCACACGGACGGCATCCTCTGCGGGACGACCGCCGAGGTCGTCGGCAGCGGGGCGTTCCGCGCGGTCCTCGACATCTTCATCGACCACCTCATCGAGACGGAGGACCCGATCCTGGACGCCCTCCCGGCCGATATCGGGGCGCCGGAGCGGCGTACCGGGATGCTGAACCTCCTGCGCCGCCTGTCCGAGACGCCGCTGGTGCACGCGGCCAAGGCCGTCCCGGACGCGAAGCCATACCTCGACAATCCCCGCCCCCTCTACCTGTTCGTCGAGAAGTTCTACGATTTCTGGCGCTCCTTCGACCGGTACCTCATCTGCCATTCCGAGCAGGGCCCCCAAAGCCACGACGTCCGGCCTTACCGGACCTTCACCGTGACCGCCGAGCGGCTCAAGGATCTGACGAGAGGGCTCTACCGCGACATCTGCGAAAACGTCACCGGCGCTCACTGCCGCATCTACCGGCAGGTCTCCGCCGGAGCCGACGTGGGGCTGATCGCCGTGCAGAAGAAATGGATCCCGGCCTCCCCCGCGGCGCGCGTGCTGGAGGACGTGCCCTTCATCCGGCAGGTGCTCATCAATCCGCCGCTGATCATCGATCCCCCGGAGAACCGCCGGACCGGCCAGTTCCTCCGGATCGACGAGAACCCGCTCGAGGGGCTCGCGCTCGAGGAGGGGAAGTGGCTGTGCTACCCGGCGCAGGTGGGCCCGGTGGTGGTCTTCATCTACTTCCACCAGATGTTCATGGGGCTGGGCTGCTCCCTGGCCAACCTGTTCGAGCTGGCGACGGACGAGCAGGTCGCCGCCGGCCCGGACGCCATCTACCTTTACGGAGTCGACGCGGCCCGCCTGTCGGGATACGGCGATGTCCCCACGGTGTTTTTCGACGACGAGGAGAGCCGCCTCCTGGTCGCTGCCGTCCCGGGAGAGAACCGGTTCGGCTACTTCGGCTACCTGAAGAAGATGGCGCTGACGCTGCACAACATCCTCATGATGAAGCGCGGCCGGATGCCGTTCCACGGCGCGATGGCCGTCATCCACCTGAGGAACCGGCAGTCGAGGAACGTCCTCGTCATCGGGGACACCGCGACGGGCAAGTCCGAGACGCTGGAGGCGCTGCGCCTCCTGGGCCGGGACGTCATCCGGGGGATCACGATCATCGCCGACGACATGGGCTCCCTCGGGATCCGGGAAGACGGCCGGGTGCTGGGCTACGGCACGGAGATCGGCGCGTTCATCCGGCTGGACGACCTGCAGCGGGGCTACGCCTTCGGCCAGGTGGACCGCGCGATCATCATGAGCCCCCAGAAGGCCAACGCAAGGGTCCTCGTGCCCGTCGGCTACCTGGGGGAGATCCTCGCGGGAAACCCGGTGGACTACATCCTGTACGCCAACAACTACGAGCAGGTCGACGCGTCCCACGCGCTCATCAGCCCGCTGCCGACGCCGGACGCCGCGCTCCGCGTGTTCCGCGAGGGGGCGGCCATGGCGAAGGGAACGACGACGGCGACGGGGCTGGTGCACAGCTACTTCGCCAACATCTTCGGCCCGCCGCAATACCCGGACCTCCACGAGGACCTCGCCCGGAAAACCTTCGAGGCCGCCTACAATTCCAACGTCTTCGTCGGCCAGCTCCGGACCCGCCTCGCCGTTCCCGGCTACGAGATGACCGGCCCGAGGGAGGCCGCCGCCGCGCTGCTTAAGAGGATCACGGCGGAGACCGCCGGCGGTAAATAGAACTGGCCCTTTCTTCCCCGCCTCCACGGGAATCTTTCCCGCGGGGGAAACCCCCGCGCGCGCGCCGTCATCGGAACGTCAGGAGGTGACCGATCATGGCGCAGGCGCTGAAAAAATACGCGTACGACGAGTCGCGGGCGGAGGCGTTCGCCGAAAAGTTCCTCGAGACGCTCGACCGCGGGGCGCTGTGCCTGATGGCGTCGATCGGCCACCGCACCGGGCTGTTCGACATCATGAGCGGGATGCCGCCGTCGACCGCGCGCGCGATCGCGAAGGAAGCGGGGCTGAACGAGCGGTACGTCCGCGAATGGCTGGGAGCGATGGCCTCGGCCGGGGTGGTGGAGGTCGACGCGAAGGGCATCCTGTACGAGCTGCCCGCGGAGCACGCCGCGGTCCTCACGCGTGCGGCCGGCGCGCAGAACGCGGCGCTCGTCTGCCAGTTCATCGCCGTCCTCGGGTGCGTCGAGGACGACATCGTGGAGTGTTTCCGGAGAGGCGGAGGCGTCCCCTACGAAAAGTACCCGCGGTTCCACGCCGTGATGGCGGAGGAAAGCGGGATGACGGTGCTCTCGTCGCTGGAATCCCACGTCCTGCCGGCGGTGCCGGGGCTGACCGGGCGGCTCGCCGAGGGGATCCGCGTCCTCGACGTCGGTTGCGGAAGCGGAAGGGTCCTGAACCGCCTCGCGGAGCTCTACCCGAAATCCCGATTCATCGGGATGGACCTTTCGGAAGAGGCGATCGCGGCCGCGCGCGCGGAAGCATCGCGGAAGCGGCTGGACAACGTGGAGTTCGCCGTCCGGGATCTGAGCGATTTCGACGAGACCGCAGACAGGAACTCCTTCGATTTCATCACGACTTTCGACGCGATCCACGACCAGGCCAGGCCGCTCAACGTGCTGAAGGGAATCCGCCGCGCCCTGAAACCGGACGGCGTGTACCTGATGCAGGAGATCCGCGGGTCGAGCAACGTCCGCAACAACGTCGGGCAGCCGCTCAGCACCCTCTTCTACACCATATCGACGATGCACTGCATGACCGTGTCGCTGGCCCAGGGCGGCGAGGGGCTCGGCGCGATGTGGGGCGAGGAGAAGGCGCGCGAGTACCTCCGGAAGGCCGGGTTCCGGAAGGTCGAGATGCGCCGGCTGGAGCACGACATCCAGAACAACTGGTACATCGTCGGCAAGTGAACCCCCTTGTCATCCCGCCGGCGGTTCGATACGATCCTTGCATGAAGCCCGGTATGGAAGAGTTCGAGTTCATCGAGGAGATCGACGACAATTTCATCTACGACACCGACCCGGAGTACGAGGAAGCGGCGCGCATCGGATGCTCGATCTCCGACAACGCCGCGCTGATGGTCGGATACGAGCTGGCCAAGGGCGGGTCGCTCGCGAGCCCCGAAGTCAACCTGAGGATCCTCGAAATCCTCGAAAAGGAACGGCCCACCCCCGTGGTCCTCGCAGCGCTCCCGGTGGTCAAGGCGCTTCTCGAGAAGCGGGCCGCGGACCGGGAAGACGTCGTCAAGCTGCTTTCCGCCTGTAACGAGCATACCAGCGCGTGGAGCGGGCTGGGGATCGTCCTGTGCGCGGACGAGAGCCTCGAGCCCGAGGTCGATGCCATCATGGCGCGCTGGCGCGAGGCCCCCCCGAAGAAAGCCTGACGGATCCGCCCCGGTCTATTCCGGCACCGGCGCCGACGCCTCGGAGCGCCGGCGCCGGATGGCCGTGCCCAGGTCGTCGAGGTACGAATAGGCGACCGGCGTGGCCAGAAGCGTCAGCAGCAGCGAGAGCGTCTGGCCGCCGATCACGACCACGGCGATCACGCGGCGCTCCTCGGCGCCCGGCCCGGTGCCGACGGCCAGCGGGAGCATCCCTGCCACGAAGGTGAGCGTCGTCATGAGGATCGGCCGCAGCCGGTCCCGGTTCCCCTGACGGATCGCCGTTTCCCGGTCCATCCCCGCCGCCCGCAGGTTGTTCATGTGGTCGATCTGCAGGATGGCGTTCTTTTTGACCACCCCGAACAGGACGAGGATCCCCAGAGCCGAGTACAGGTTCAGCGTGTTTCCCGTCAGCCAGATCGAAAGGAGCGCGAAGGGGACGGAGAGCGGTATGGAGAGCAGGATCGTGAAGGGGTGGACCAGATTCTCGAATTGGGAGGCGAGGATCATGTACATGAAGACTATCGACAGGGCGAACGCCCAGACGAACTCCCCGAAGGTCCGCTCGAGCTCCCGGCCCCGCCCGGAAACGCTCGTCGTGTAGCCGGCGGGAAGGTTCATCCCGGCCACCGCGGCCCGCAGCGCGGCCAGACGGTCGGCCAGCGCGAACCCGGAGGCGACCGATCCCCGCAGGCGGACTTCCCGCTGCCGGTCGACCCGGTCGATCCGGGAGGCGCTCTGCACCTGCTCGACCCGCGCGACGCTGCCGATCTGCACGATGCCGCCGTCCTCCCTCGGCACGTACAGCGTCCCGATCGTCCCGGGGTCGGCCCGGTCCTCCTCCCGCAGCCGGAGCTGGACCTGGTATTCCTCGTTGTTGCCGGGATCTCGGAACCGCGACACCTCCTCGTCTCCCCCCACCATCAGCCGGACCGCCGTCCCGACCCGCTCCGGGTCGACGCGCAGGTCCGCGGCGCGGTCGCGGTCGATCTGGACCCGCAGCTCCGGCTTGTCGAGCTTCAGCGTCGTGTCGATGTCCAGGAGCCCCAGCTCGGCCTGGCGATCCCGAAGCCGCTCGGCGTACCCGGAAAGCGCCGCCAGGTCCGGCCCCCGGAGGACGAAGTCGATGTCGAAGCTGCCGCCGCCGATGTTGAATCCGACGAGGTTGCGGACCGACACGCGGAGGTCCCCGTACTTCCGCACCCGCCGGCGGAGCTCCTGCATCACCTCCCGCTGGGAGACGTTCCCCCGGAACGCCGCGAGCGGATCGCCCCGCAGGAGATCCCTCCCCAGCCGGGATAGGGAAAAAACCCGCTCCCCGTGCGGCGCGAGCTGCACATACCCGCGCCCTTCGCTCACGCCGCCCAGGAACCCGCCTCCCGCGGTCGAAAGCACCAGCCGCACGCCAGGAATGGAGCGCGCTTCCCCGGCGACGGTCTGCATGATCTCGTCCATGCTGGCGAGGCTCGTGCCTTGCGGAGCGGCGACGTTGAAGATGAACTCCCCTTCGTCCGCGTTGGCGGGCAGATAATCCTGCCGGATCAGGCCGTACAGCGGGAACACCGAGAGCATGACGCCGACCGAGACGGCCGCGACCGCGGCCCGGTGCCGCAACGCGTAGTCGAGCGCCCGGGAATATCCCGCGTCCAGCCAATGGTAGAACCCG
>JBFLWB010000007.1 GCA_040758155.1 Thermodesulfobacteriota bacterium | reverse complement strand
TTCATCGACTGGTGCATGCTCCGCTGCACGGAGATGAAGCTGCGGGAGCCGGTGAACTACCTCCGGGGGGAGTGGATCCGGCCCGAGGACCTGTCGCTGTACGAGGAGATGGGATACGACCTCTTCAAGGTGACGGAGCGCGACCTGCCGACCGCGGTGATGGTGGACCGCGTCCGCGCATACGCCGCGAGGCGGTACGACGGCAACCTCCTCGACCTGGTCCAGCCGTACGCGCTCAAGGGAGTGGACGGGAGCGACCGATATTACAAGAAGGGGATCGGCTGGTATCTCCGGTTCCTGCTCCGCCCCCTCCTGGTGAATCCCGCCCGGATGCTCGTCCTCAAGAAGGTCGTCGACCTGCGGCGGATGACCCGGCCGGTGGAGGGGACGCCGCCGGTCTACATCGACAACCGGGCGCTGGACGGCTTCATGGAGCGGTTCCGGGAAGCGGGTTGCCGCGACCAGGATTGCGACGCCTGCCGCTGGTGCCACACTTTCGCGGAGAAGGCGGTCCGGGTGGACGAGGCGATGCGCGCCGAGGCGCTCGCGGCGTACGAAGAGCTGTTCCGGTCGCTCGACGGCGGGGATATGTGGCGGTACTTCTCCGGTGCCGGGGCCGGGCGGTAGTCGGGAGTTGGGACCCAGGTTTTCCCTGAAGGCGCGGGAACACCTCGGCACCGCCGGGGAAAAGCGCCGCTTCAACGCGCTCCACTTCGAGGAGGCGGCGAGGCGCTACGATATCGCGACGAAGGCGATGTCGCTCGGCTGCGATCCCTTCTGGAAACGGCGCCTCGTCGACTCCCTGCCGGATCTTCCCTCCCCGGTGTGCGTGGACCTCGCCTGCGGCACGGGCGACCTTTCCTTCCTGCTGGCCGGGCGCTACCCCCGGGGGTCCGTGGCGGGGGTGGATCTCGTCCCGGCGATGCTGTCCCTCGCCCGCGGGCGCAACCGTCATCCCAACGTCCGATTCGTGCGGGGGGACATGTGCGCTCTCCCGTTCCCCGACGGCTGCGCCGACATCGTCACCGGCGGCTACGCGCTGCGCAACGCGCCCGACCTCAAGGTCGCCCTCGCGGAGATCCGGAGAGTCCTGAAGGACGGCGCGGTCGCGGCGTTCCTCGATTTCTGCAGGCCGGAAGCGGAGTTGCCCCGGCGGATCCAGTACCGGGTCCTCCGGTCGTGGTGCGGGCTCTGGGGGAGGATCCTGCACGGCACCTTCGAGGTTCACGGCTACGTCGCGGACAGCCTGGAGCGCTTCCCCGGCCGCCGCCGGTTCCGCGAAATCCTTGAAGAAGAAGGATTCCTGTTGGCCGGATCTCACCGGTTCTTCCCGGGGACCACCGAGCTTCTGGTGCTGCGGCGGGCGGAAAGGAGACCGCCCCCGGCGGTGGGAGTATAATGGGAATGGAGCCAACCGGGGAGGTGCGACCATGGAACTGAACCTGACCGGCGCCGAGAAAGAGGTCCTCCGGGAGACGATCGAAAAGGCCATCAACGACCTGTTGATGGAGATCGCCCACACGGATAACCGGAAGCTGCGCGAGATGCTGCGGGATCGCGAGGAAATTCTGAAGGCGATTCAAGGGAAGCTTCCGGCCGCGGAGCAGGCAGCGTAAGAGGCCTCCCGGCCGATCGAAAGACGGGTAGTCCGACGACGGCCGATCGGCGGCCGCCGGAAAAAAGACGCCCTGTCTTTTTTCCGCAAAAATACCCCCTAAGTTTTTTTCCCCCGCATCCGAAAAGATCCGAAGGAGAGCCGATGGACCTGATACTCATCGTCCATAAGGATGCCGCCGTGCGGGAGGAGCTGTCGTCCGCCCTCTCGGATGCGGGGTGCGGGACGCTGGCGGTCGGCACGGCGGAAGAGGCGCTGGGCCTGATGGGCGACGCATCGTTCCCGGCCGCGTTGATCGGGCTCGAGCTTCCGGGCATGAGCGGATTCGACCTCCTGAAGGAAGCGAGGCGGCTCCATCCCGAGATGGAGTCGATCGTCCTCCCGGAGAGCCCGACGCTGGACGTCGCCGTTTCCTGCATCCAGGCCGGGGCGTGCGATTACCTCCCCGGCCCGTACGCGGACCGGAGAAAGGTGATCGCGGCGGCGGAGCGGGCCCTGGAGCGGGGGCGCATCTCCCGGGAGCGGAGGGTGGAGCTCCAGAACCTCGCGCAGCGGAACGAGGTGCTGTTGGCCACGAACCATTTCCTTGCGGAGCAGGTCAAGCGGGACGGGCTCACCGGCCTGTACAACCACGCATATTTCCAGGAGGTCCTCGCGCGGGAGACGGCGCGCGCGGGGCGGTACAACCGGACCTTCTCCCTGCTGTTCGCGGACCTCGACCACTTCAAGCGCTACAACGACCTCCAGGGGCACCAGGCGGGCGACAAGGCGCTCGTCCTCGCCGCCGACATCTTCCGCCGGAGCGTCCGGAAGTCCGATTACGTCGCCCGGTACGGCGGGGAGGAATTCGTGATCATGCTGCCCGAGACCGGAAAGGACAAGGCGCAGATCGTCGCCGAGAGGATCCGCGGGGCGATCGCGAACCACCCGTTCCCGGGCCGGGAGGGGCAGCCGGGCGGCGCGCTCACCATCAGCATCGGCATCTCCTCCTTCCCGGAGGACGGGATGCTTCCGGTCGAGCTGATCCGCGGGGCGGACGCGGCTCTCTACACGGCGAAGCGCGGGGGCGGGAACGCCTTCCGCATGGCGGGCTAAGTCCTCTTACTTCCAACAATGGGGTTTCCCGGCGCCGCGGTTTCGCGGTAATCTTTCCGTGCGGTACCCACCGCGGGGAGGATGCATGGGAGGCGTGCGGGCCGACGGGCGAAAGCCGGGGGATATCCGTCCCATCGAGGCGACGCCGCGCGTCCAGAAATCGGCCGAAGGTTCGGTCCTTTTCTCGATGGGCGACACGCGCGTGCTGTGCGCGGCCACGGTGGAGGACCGGGTCCCGCCGTTCCTGCGCGGGACGGGGAAGGGCTGGGTCACGGCCGAGTACTCCATGCTTCCGCGCGCTACGAACACCCGGGTCGCCCGCGAGGCGCGCACAGGAAAGGTGCAGGGGCGGACCCACGAGATCCAGCGGCTGGTGGGGCGGTCGCTCCGCGCGGTGGTCGATTTCGAGGCGCTCGGCGAGCGGACGATCACGATCGACTGCGACGTCCTGCAGGCCGACGGCGGAACGCGGACGGCGTCCATCAACGGGGGGTGGCTCGCCCTGTGGCAGGCGTGCAGGAAGCTGGTGGAGTCGGGGCAGGTGCCGCGCAACCCGCTGATCGACCGGGTGGCTGCGGTCAGCGTGGGGATCGTCGGCGGGCGGGTGCTCGCCGACCTCGACTACTCCGAGGATTCCGCGGCGGAAGTGGACATGAACGTCGTGATGACGGGGGACGGGCGGCTGATCGAGGTGCAGGGGACCGCGGAGCGGGAGCCGTTCTCCCGCGCGCAGCTTGACGCCATGCTCGCCGCGGCCCTTTCCGCCGGAAGGAAGATCCTGAAGGCGCAGCGGGCGTGGACGGAAGGGGGGCGGTGATGAAGCTCGTGGTCGCCACGAAGAACCGCGGGAAGGTGATGGAGATCCGCACGCTCCTGGGACTGGCGGTCCAGAAGAACGTCGAGGTGGTCACCCTGGTGGACATGCCGCCCGTCGAGGATTGCCGGGAGACGGGGAAGACGTTCGAGGAGAATGCGAGGCTCAAGGCGCTCCATTACGCCCAGGCGCTGAAGGCGCTGTGCGTCGCGGACGACTCGGGGCTCGTCGTGGAGGCGCTGGGGGGGATGCCCGGCGTGTTCTCCGCCCGCTACGCCGGACAGGGCGCCTCGGACGAGCAGAACAATGCGCACCTGCTCGATGCGCTGTCGAAGCACCCGCGTCCGTGGAAGGCGTCGTTCGTCTGCGTGGCGACGGCGGCGCTGCCCGGGCGCGTGGTCGCGCGGGCGACCGGCTCCATCGAGGGGGAGATCCTTCCGACGCAACGCGGATCGGGCGGGTTCGGCTACGATCCGCTGTTCCTCGTCTCCTCCCTCGGGAAGACGATGGCGGAGCTGCCGGCCGACGAGAAGAACCGGATCAGCCACCGCGGCGCGGCGATGCGGGCGCTGATCGCGGAGATGAAAAATTCCGGGCTGCTCCTCGGGTAGCCCGCCGAAGCGAGGTATCGAATGGGAAGTCCGTACGAAGAGGCCATGGAGGCTTATCGGCGCGGCGACTACAAGGCCGCCCTCGATCTGGTCAAGCCGCCGGCCGCGCAGGGGTCGGCCGAGGCGCAGTATCTGCTCGGCCGGATGTACGAGAAAGGGCAGGGAGCGGCGAAAAACGTCCGCGAGGCGGCGAGGTGGTACGAAGAGGCGGCGGACCAGGGGCACGCGGCCGCCCAGCACTGCCTCGGCGTCATGAACTACAACGCGGTGGGCATGCAGCAGGACCTCTTCTCGGCGGCGAAATGGTACCGGAAGGCCGCGGAGCAGGGGAACGCGGACTCCATGAACAACCTCGGCCTCATGTACTACAGCGGCATCGTCTTCGACCAGGACCACGCCGAGGCGCTGAAGTATTACCGGATGGCGGCGGAGCGGGGGCATGCGGAGGGGCAGAACAACCTGGGGATGATGTACAAGCACGGGCAGGAGGTGCCGCAGGACGACGGCGAGGCGGTGAAGTGGTTCCGGAAGGCGGCGGACCAGGGGCTCGCTCACGCGGAGCTCAACCTCGGCAACATGTATTACCATGGCCTGGGCGTTCCGCAGGACTATGCCGAGGCGATGAAGTGGTTCCGGAAGGCGGCGGACCAGGGCTTCCCGTACGCGCAGGCGATCCTCGGCCTGATGTATTCGCAGGGGCAGGGCGCGGCGCGGGACGATGTCCAGGCGTACCTGTGGTTCGAGCTGGCTGCCTCGCGGCTCCCCCCGAAGGGACAGCTCACGCGAGAGAAGGCGGAAGCGAACCGGGACCGCGTCGCCGCCGGGATGACGCCGGAACAGATCGCCGAGGCGCAGAAGCTGGCGAAGGAGTGGGCGCCGACAAAGAAATCTACGGAGGATTGACCGTTAACAAGTCGGGACGTGGCGCAGCCTGGTAGCGCATCTGCTTTGGGAGCAGAGGGTCGCCAGTTCGAATCTGGCCGTCCCGACCAGATTTCCAGCCTATAGATGTTTGCGGTGTCATCAACCAATTTGGGAATTATGTGCGAACATTCGGCGCGTGCGGGTAACAACATTACGACCGAGAAAGAAATTCAGGTTGTTCTTGATGGCATTGTGAAACGGATCACGGAACGGTTTCGGCCGGAGAAGATCATTTTATTCGGCTCGTACGCCCGTGGCACGCAGACGACGGACAGCGACGCTGACTTGCTGATCGTCATGAACGTGCCGGGGTCCAAGCGAAAGGCGAACGTAGAGATCGATCTGCTCCTGGTGGGAATACCCATTCCGACGGACATCATTGTCGTAACGCCCGAGGAAGTGGAGAGGCATCGGGATTGCCTGGGAACCGTCATTCGGGAAGCGATTCGGGAAGGCAAGGTCCTGTATGAACGCGCGGCCTGAAATCGCCCGTAAGGTCAGAAACAAGGTTCGGGCAATCCTTCCCGGGGGAGTCAAACAGAGAGGAACGTGAAGCCTTGGGGATCCGGCACAAGGCATCCGGAAAATAATCCCTTAACTTTTCCGTAAGTTCCATCGATATACCAGATGGGGTTCCGTTGACGCCGTCAGTGCATCCTTATAAGGAGATCGTATATTGCCGTCGAACGTGATGAATGCGCTGATCCTGGTGATCCTGATCGGGGCCCTGCTCATCCTCGGGATCCTCTTCGCCGCGGTCTGGCGGCGCGCCGCGGCCGCCGGCAGATACCGCAGGCTGGACCGGTACCGGGACCGGTTCCGCGAAGAGATCAAGGGGAGGATCGACGCGCGCGCCTCCCTGCAGGATTTCGCCGGGTTGGTGTTCCGCCACGGCTCGACGAAGTGGCAGGCCGTGGAGGACGTCCTGATCGACCTGGCCGAGGACGGCCGATACGAGGCCGTGGCGTACAAACTGTACGACCTGCTGGGATACAGGTTGTATTACGAGGGCAGGCTGGGCGGCAACGCAATCGCCCGCTCCGGCGCCGCAGACCGGCTGGGGAGGATGCACTGCTCGGGATCGACCGGGAAACTGGTCCGGCTCCTGGCCGGGAAGGAGCCCGAGGTCGTCGCGGTGGCCGTGCGCTCCCTTTCGAGGATCGGGACCCCGGAGGCGCTGGAGGCCGTCCTCGAAAGGCTGCCGGAGCTGCTCTCCCGGTCGCTCGTGACGAAGAAGTCGATCGAGACGTCGCTGCGCAATTTCGGGGCGGGCGCCGTACCGGAGTTGATCCGCCACGGGCGGGCGTACTCCGATCCGGTTTCCCGAGCATCCGTCCTGGAGGTCCTGGAACGCCTGGCCCCACGGGACGCCGTGCCGTTTGCCCTCGAGAACCTGGAAAGCGCGGACCCGGAGGTGCGGGCGAAGGCGTTGAAGGTCGCCGGGGCCGGCGACGGCATCCTGACCGGCGCGGAGAAGGACCGGATCCTCCTTCTGCTGGACGATCCGGTCTGGTTCGTCCGGCTGCAGGCGGCGAAGGCGCTCGGGAGGCTCCGGCACCGGAATGCGGAGCCGCTTCTCGCGAAGCGGCTGCGGGACGGGAAATGGCTGGTGCGGAACGCCGCGGCGGCGAGCCTGATCCAGTCGTGCGGAAACCCGGCCGACATCTTCCTCGACGTCCTCAAGGGGGAGGACCGGTACGCCAGGGACAGCGTCTGCGAGGAGGTCGAAAGGACGGGCTTCCTGTTCCGCCTGATCGAAGACATGGGGCGGCCGGAAGGCGAAATCCGCCGGAAGTCCGGGGAAATCCTGAAGCTCATGGATTCCCTGGGATACGGATCGCCGATCCGGAAGTATCTGGAGGAAGGGCCGGACGAACGGATCCGGAAGGAGCTGTCGCTGCTGCTGGCGGAGGAGGGGAAGACATGAGGCCGCTCGCAGTCGCGCTGGTCCTTTGGGTCAACTACTTCATCGGGTTCTACTTCGTCTACGTCAACCTGGTCTACACGGCGCTGCTGCTGACCGCGCTCTTCGTCATCCTGAGGTACATCCGAAGGATCCGATACTCGCCGTTCCGGGACTTCATCTCGTCGCCGGAGACGCCGCCGGTGTCCATCCTGGTCCCGGCGTGCAACGAGGAGAAGATCATCGTCCGCACCGTCCGGTCGGTGCTTTCCGTGAACTACCCGTTTTTCGAGGCGATCGTCATCAACGACGGATCCACGGACGCCACGCTCGAGACGCTCGTCCGGACCTTCCGGCTGAAGAAAGTGGACCGGGCCTACCGCAGCATCCTGAAGACGACCCCCGTCCGGGGGTTCTACCACAACCCCGAGTACCCGAACCTCCTGGTGGTGGACAAGGAGAACAGCGGGAAGGCCGATTCCCTAAACTGCGGGATCAACATCTCGCGGAGCCCCTACTTCTGCACGGTGGACGCCGACTCCGTCCTGGAGCCCAACGCCCTCATCCGGCTGATGACGCCGGTCGTGGAAAGCACCGTCCCGGTCATCGCGTGCGGCGGGGTCATCCGCGCCCTCAACGGCCTGGAGCTTGGAGAAGACGGGATCCGGCGCATCGACCTTCCGGAAGACAGCCTGGCGATGTTCCAGATCGTGGAATACCTGCGCGCCTTCCTGTTCGGGCGGGTGGGGCTGGACGCGATGAACGGCATCCTCATCCTGTCGGGCGCGTTCTCCCTGTTCCGCAAGGAATCCATTGTCGAGATCGGCGGGTACCGCGTCAAGAACGTCACCGAGGACATGGAGCTGATCGTCCGGCTCCATCGCCACCACATCGAAAGGAAGACCCCGTACCGGATCAAGTTCATCTCGGACCCGGTCTGCTGGACCGAGGTGCCGGAGAACCTGCGGATGCTCGGAAGACAGCGGAGGCGGTGGCACCTGGGGCTGATGCAGAGCGTCGTCCAGCACCGGCACGCCCTGTTCAACCCGCGCTACGGGAAGTTCGGGATGGTCGTCCTCCCGTATTACCTGACCGTCGAGCTGCTGAGCCCGGTGGTGGAGATCCTCGGCTACGCGGTCGTCCTCGTCTCCTTCCTGCTGGGGATGCTGAGCTACGATTTCCTGCTCCTGTTCATCACGCTGGCGATCTTATACGGCGTCTTCCTCTCCACCGCCAGCGTCTACCTGGAGGAGATCACTTATCGACGCTACCCGGCCTGGGGCCACCTGTTCCGCCTCCTGACGTACGGCGTGCTCGAGAACTTCGGGTACCGCCAGATCAACTCGTTCTGGAGGGTACAGGCGTTCTTCCAGTTCCTCCTCGGGATGAGGAAGTGGGAGTATGTCGAAAAGAGGGGGAGCCATGTCGCCGCGAGGTGACCGGACGCGATGAATCCCGTCGAGCGGGGGACCCTGGCGATCGAGCGGGGCGACCACCAGGAAGCCGTCAACATCTTCCGGCGCGAGATCGGGCGGGGACGGAGTCCGGCCGCGTACATTGGCTTCGGGAAGGCGCACTTCCTCCTCGAAGATTACCCCACGGCCCGGTGGGCGTTCCACAAGGCGCTGGAGCTGGAGCCGGGGAACGAGGAGGCCGTCCGGCAGCTATCCCTGGTCGAGCCGAAGCTCGCCGGCCTCGGGGCCGCCGGGGCGTCCAAGAGCCGTCCCGCGTGGCGATACCGCGCCGTGAAGGATTTCCTGGAGGTGCACCGGGGGGAGTGGACCCGGCTTTTCCTCAAGGGGATCAACCTGGGACTCGGGATCCCCGGGCATTTCCCCGGCGAGTACGCGATCCGGAAAGGCACCTACCTGAAGTGGTTCCGGCAGATCTCCGGGCTGGGCGTCAACGCGATCCGCGTCTACGCGCTGCACGCCCCCCTCTTCTACGAAGCGCTCGACGAATGGAACCGCGCCGGGAAGACGCTGTACCTGGTACAGGGAATCTGGGCGGAGCCGCCGGCCGACGACGATTATTCCGGGGAGGCGTACCGCTCCTACGTCCTCGGGAATCTCCGGGACGCGGTCGACGCGGTCCACGGCAGCGCCGTCCTTCCTCCCAGGCCCGGCCAGCCGGACGGAAAGTACACGGCGGACGCCTCCTGGTTCACCATCGGCTACCTCTACGGCAGGGAGTGGGAGCCGTGCTCCGTCAAGAGGTACAACGAGTCGAAGGGGAGGAGGCGGGCCGGGTATCGCGGGAAATTCCTCATGATCGGGGACGGCAGCCCGTTCGAGGTCGAGCTGACCCGGGTTGCGGACCTCCTGCAGGAATACGAGCAGGAGCGGTACGGATCGACCCGCCCCTGCTCCGTCGTCAACTGGCCCACCCTGGACCCGCTGGTCCACCCGTCCGAGTCCGCGACCGAGGACGAGGTGGCGATCCAGGGACAGACGCTCCGGTCCGCCGTGTGCAACGAGAACGAGGACATGGAGACGCTGGACGTCTCGAAAATCGTGACGGTGGCGGGGCCCGGCTTCTTCGCGACCTACCACGCGTACCCGTACTACCCCGATTTCATCGACAACGACGATCCGGAAGAGAAAGAGCCGTACCTGACTTACCTGAAGAAGCTGAAAAGCCACCACGGCGGGCAGCCCGTCCTGGTGGCGGAGTTCGGCGTCCCGAGCAGCCGGGAGTCGGCGCACCGTCAGCGGAACGGCTGGACGCACGGCAGGCACGGGGAGGAGGAGCAGGGAACGATCGACGTGCTCCAGATGAACGCGGTGCGCGGCGCGGGGATGGCGGGCGGCGTCCTCTTCAGCTGGCTCGACGAGTGGTTCAAGAAGAACTGGATCTTCCAGCCGTACCTGCTTCCCGCCGAACGGAAGCCGCTCTGGTTCAACCTGCAGGACCCGGAGGAGAACTACGGTCTCCTCGCGGCGTATCCCGGCTACCCGGGAAAGGTCGTGACCCTTTCCGGAAACCGGTCCGAGTGGGAGGACGCGACCGTGTTGTACGGGAGGGCGGGCGCCCCGCGGAAAGCGGAAGGCGGCGGCCCCGCGGGGATCCGCGGTCTGCGGGCCCGGCACGACGAAGGATTCCTGTACCTCCTCATCGAGACGGAGGGCCCCGTCGATTTCCGAAGGGAGAACTATCTCGTCGGAATGAACAGCTCCCTGCCGGAGTCGGGGGAGCGCCTGCTTCCCTTCGATACCCGGATCCTGAGCCCGATCGGGCTGCATTTCCTCCTGCACCTCTGCGGGGAACGAAGCAGCCGGCTGCTCGCGGCGCAATCGTACGACCGCTTCCTGAACGCGCCTTCCGGGAAGATCGTCCCGGAGCGCTCCGAACAGGGTGCGTGGGTGCAGATGCAGATCCGGACGAACGCCCGCCGCATCAGCAAGGACGGGAAGCGATACTTCCCCGCCCACGTGTATTCCACGAGCCCCCTGCGGCACGGAAGCCTCGACGGCAGCCGCGGCGATTTCCATTCGCTCTCCGATTTCTTCGTGGCGGGCGACCGGATCGAGGTCCGCATCCCCTGGTGCATGCTGAATTTCACGGATCCGAGCTCCCGGACCGTCCTCTGGATGGACGGCCGG
>JBFLWB010000006.1 GCA_040758155.1 Thermodesulfobacteriota bacterium | reverse complement strand
AGGCGAGGGGCGGCCGGCCTGCGCCGCCCCTCCTTCGCGCTTAGGTCCACCGCGTGTTCTTTCGCCGCGCCGCGGCGCGACGCCCCAGGACGCGGAGACCCGTTCTTCCGGGCGGCGCGACCGCGCCCGGGGAGGAGACCCTGGGGTGAGGATGGGGCAGGCTTTCGGGCCCGCCCCGCCTCGGGGGTCGGCCCCGAGGTAAAGGGAGACCCGCTCACGCGCGGCCCACGCGGTCCACGTTGACCGCCTTGAGGCCGCGCCGGGTCTGCATCACGTCGAACTGGACGCGCTCCCCCTCCGCCAGGGGGCGGGATCGATCCGTCTGGATCTCGTGGACGTGCAAGAAGACGTTCGGCCAACCTTCCACGGAGATGAAGCCGTACCCCTTCGCGTTGTCGAACCACTTGATGACGCCTTCCACGGTCGCGCTACCTCCTCGTCGTCTTTTCCGTGCCGGGGAGGATCCGCGCCTTCCCCTGCCGCTGGAGGTGGTGCGCGACCGCGTAGTCCAGCCGCGCCTTGTCGCCGGGGGCCTGCTTCCTCCCGTCGGCCCTGTAGCTGTTCGTCCCCGGCGCCGTGGTGCACTCCACCTCGACGGTGGTGAAGGGCACCGGCTCCCTCTTCGGAGCACGTGGGACTTGATCGTCAAGCCAGCCCATCAGTTCACCCCCTGCGCGACGGAGAACGCCTGGGGCTGCGTGACCAGCACGTCGCCGTTGAGGTAGTAGACCAGCCGGACGCCGCCGGACATTGACTTGGCGCTCCGGTCGACGTTCAGGTCGATCGAGCGCAGCAGGAGCACCACGTTGGAGAAGTCGCCGCAGAAGAGGGTACCCGCCGCGACGCCGGTGGAGACGAGCGCCGGGCAGTCGAGGATCTTCCCGCCCTCGAAGATCATCCGCTCGCCGTTGGCCGCCTTCGGTCTCTGGCGCAGCAGTTCCGCCGTCGCGGGATCCATCACCCACGAGATGGCCGTACCGTTCCCCGCCTCGACCGTCTTGAGCATCGCCGCCGCCTTCGCCAGGGAGAAGGTACCCCCGTCGGTCACGGTGACTCCGGGGGTGTTGACGATCCCCGTGGGCTGACCGTCCACGCCGGAGCCGTGGAAGGTGGCCTGGTCCGCGCCCCGGGCCAGCGCCTTGAGGAAGGACCGCGTGGCGATGCCCTCGGCCGCGCCGCCGGTGGCGACCCGCAGCTGCAGGGTCAGGTCGGCCCAGCAGATCATCGACCGCATGCGGGGGTTGATGATCCCCCAGGTCGAGGGGGTCTGGTCGCCGGGGATGTTCAACTCATCGACCCAGTAGGGCACCGGCGGGGTCTTCTCCACGGGGGTCGGGGAGAAGTCCGCCGCCGTGGCGTTGACGACGACCGCCCCGGCCTTCCGCGCCGCGAGTAGGTGGCCGAGGTACTCAATGGCCGTCATGGGTTTCGAGTCCACGAGGTAGCCGCCCCCGGTGTCGTCCACGGTCCCGAGGGCCCGCAGCCCGTCGAAGCAGACCCGACTGATGTCGCATCCGCGTTCGCCGAGGGTGTCCAGTTCGGGCCACTGCGGGATCTCGTACTTGTCCATCCCCCGTGCCAGTTCCAGGTGGGACCGCCTCTGCTTCGCCTCCTGGTAGGGCCTTGCCATGAGTTTCGCGCTCATACTCTTTCTCCCTTCGGGGTAGTTAGTGCTTCGCACAGCACGTCGAACTCGTACCGGGTGAGACTCGCCAGGAACGCCGCCCTCCGCCCCGCCTTGGCCGCGTCGAGCAGCTGGTCGAACAAGGCCGCGCCGCTGATGGGTCGCTTCCCCCCGAGGGAGCGGACCAGATCGGTCTCGTTGTAGATCACGCCTCTCGCGATCCTCATGGTTGGACCTCCTCTACGTCGAGATTTCCCCCGGCCAGTTCGTCGAGGGCCTCGTAGATCAGGGTTTGCAGGACATCGTTGACCTCGGCGTGGTTCTCCAGGCCGACGACCCTCGGCGTCGCCTTGGTGGGAATCGCCAGGAGCCGCGACCGGCAGGCCGTCACCTGGGCCGACCAGAGCTTCTCCGCGTCGTCAGCAAGGACCACTTCCCCCTGCTCCCGGGCCAGGTGGATCGCCCGCCGTTCGGCCTCGATCTCCAGGAGCCGCCGCCGCGCCGCCACCGTCCCCGGGTCCCTGGTTCCCGCCGCGCCGTCCCGGGCCAGGAGCCACTGGTGCGTCACGGCCGTGTCGTACAGGGTGTCCTTGCCGCGCCCCTGGTCCTCGTGGACCGGCAAACCCTCCTTGCGCCAGTTGGAGATGGTCCGTGGTTCGACGCCGAAGATGGCGCCGAGGCGCTTCCCGTTCACGATCTCGCCCATCTGTCACCCCCTTCCATGGAAGGCATGAAGTAAACATTCCCCCCTGTCCCTAACCGAGAAATGCGGTCCGAATATACCCCCTCGCTGGCAAGCTTAATAGGACCCGCAACCATCAGTGGACCTCCCGCGATAACTCCGCCCCGGCGGACGCCAGTTCGAACTCGACCCGCTCCGCCACGGCGTTCCGTTGTTCTTGGGTACCGTGCAAGGTGACGGTCGCGCAGTCGTGGCAAAGGACGTACGTCCCCCGGAACTGGCCCGCAGCGTCCCACCAGACGCCGACCAGGGCGCCCTCCGCCATGTGTTGGCCACAACCGGGGCAGATCACCGGGGACCTTCCTTTCCTGCCCAAGGGGCCATGCGGCGGGTTGCGGGGGGTTTCGGGGGGTTTCGTACAAGGTTCCCCCGCGAAGGACGAAGAAAGCGTATTAAGGCAAATCGGCCGCAAACCCCCCGCAACCCGCCGCGAACGGTCAAAACGGCACCTCCGTTTCCGTCGCCGGGAGCCCAACCCCGAGGTACCAGGCGGGTCCGCGCCCCCTCTCCTTGGTGAATCGCTCCGACATCCTGCGGCCGAACGCCGTGGCGGACAGGATGTCCCACCGAGGTAATCGGGCACCCTCGGCCCACGAGACGTAGGCGTCGTAGAGAACCCCGGCTTGAACCCGAAACTCGGGGCCGGTGAGACAGCCGGTAGCGAGGAACTCACTCACCGGGTCGGACTCCTCCCGGTAGGCGTCCGTGGCCGCGAGGACGCAGGCGGGGGGTTCCAAGCCGCGCCGCTGCCACTCAAGGCACCCGGCGACGGCCCACGCGAGGATCCCGGGGGCCTCCGCGATCAGCTTTCCCTCCAGGTGGCGGTCCGCCTCCTCGGGGGAGAACTGCCGCAGGAAGGGGATGATCCGCATCCTGCGCCAGAAGCCGTGCGAGTCGTCCTTGACCTTCGGGAGGTGGTTCACGCAGAGGAAGATCTTCCCCGTGGGCGAGAACGTGTAGAAGTCCTTGAAGAGGCGGCGGGCAGTGACCGGGTCGCCGCCAGAGAGGGCCTTGAGCCGCGGCTCGTTCAGCCGGGTGGTCTCGCCGGTCTCGGCGCTGGTGATCAGCCGTTTCCCCTCCAGGTCGGCAACGTCCGTGGGCACACCCGCGCGGTGCTGGTGCTCGAACGTCGAGAAGGGCGCGTTGTGCCCATACTCCCCGAGGACGTGCCGCAGCACGTTCAAGAACACGCTCTTGCCGTTGGCCCCCGACCCGTGGAGCAGCACCACGATCTGCTCGGTGGTGAGGCCGGTGAGCACGTAGCCGATCAGCCGCCACACGAAGTCGATCAGCTCGGCGTTGCCCTCGAAGATCTCGTCGAGGAACCGATGCCACCGCGGGCACGTCGCCCCGGGGATCAGGTCGCACGCCGCCCGCTTCGTGATCTTGTCCTCGCGACGGCCGCCGCGGGGTTCCCCGGTCCTCAGGTCCACGACGCCGCCCGGGACGCCGAGCAGCCACGGCTCAGCGTCCCACCCATCCCCCTGGTCGGCGATAGGCGGCAGCGCCCGGGCGAGGGCCAGGGTGGCGGCGACGCGGTTGCGGTCCTCTGACCGCAGCGCCCATCGCGCGACGGTCTCTCGCGCCTTCGTCGTGATGTCTGCCTCCGCCATCGCCGTGAAGCGCCGCCGCGCCGACTCGATGGCGAGGCGCGTCCACGCATCGTCGGGATCTTCTCGCCAATGGTGTCCAGCGAAGATCAGGTCCCGTCCGCGCCAGTGGTCGTGCCGGAGGTCCTCGCCGTACGTCGCCGCGAACAGCTCGGCGTTCCCCGCGTCCGAGAGCGGAAAGCTCACGGCCTTCGCCGGTTCGTATCGCGCAACGCTCTTCGCGATGCCCCGGACCTCTGCCTCGGGGAGAGGTGGCTGGCAGTGTGCCGCGTTGTCCTTGAGCAAGGCAGCCTCGATGACCGTTCCGGACATCCCCACCCGTCGCATCGCACCGGCCCGCTTCGTCAACGTGGTGTTCCGCATCCCTTCGGGGATCCCCTCCGAGGCGGGGCCAGGGGGAGGCGCATCTCCGGCAAGGATGTCGAAGTCCCCCAGGGCGTAGCGCCGCTCCGGGTGCGCCTCGCTGATCGTGACGACCGGTGCCGAGTCGTACTTGTGGTTGCGCGTGCCAGGCACCCGCAGGATCCGGGAGGCGTCGCACGCGTTGAGGTCGCCGCCCAGCACCTGGGCCAGCCACCGGTTGATGGCCTCGACGCGGGGGATCGCGCCCCGGCCCTCGGGGGCGGTCAGCAGCCAGTAGAGGTGCCACCCACCGCCGGTCTCGACGACGAACGTCGGCGGGAGCGGGAAGGCGTCAAGGAGCGCGGAAGCCTTCTCGCGGGGCGTGTCCTTGAAGTCCACGTCCACGTGGACCGCGACGATCTCGCGGATGCCGTCCTTGGTACCGGTCCCGTTGCGTGTCGCGACGCCGAAGTAGACGTGGTCGGAGGCGTGCTTCTCCGCGAAGTCGAAGATGTCGCCCGAGCCGCGCACGAACGCCTCCCGGGCGGGCCGCTTCCGTTGCGGGTCGATGGCGCGGAGGTTGACGTTGTGCTCGCAGCACCCGTACAGCGAATTGAAGAAGTCCGCCGCGGCCGTCGTCATCGTCCACACCTCCCGGCGTCCAGGAGGCACCTCAGTTCCTCGAACGAGGGGCGCTTGACGAAGAACTCGGCCACGTCGAAGGTGCGCCGGGGGAACTTCCTCTGGTCGAGCACCTCGCGCCACCTCATCGGCACGGTCGCGCGGCGGCCGCAGTAGGAGACGGTCACGAGGACCCGGCGCTCCTCGGGTCTTCCGGGGAAGACCTTGATGGCCTCGACGACCGCCTGTTCCGCGTTCTTCGTCGTCATCGGGTCACCCCCTGCGTGTGATTCCGCACAAAGTCGACGAGGGCCTCCTCGGTAACTCGGAAGACGCCGCGTTCGGTCTTTCTGCCAGGGGTATCCGTGGAGAAGGTGACGGCAGGGAGCTGGTTCGACCGGACGAGGGCGTAGACGGTCGGGGGTGAACACCGGAGGGCCTTGGCGACCTCGGTGATCGTCAGGAGGCGCGGCAGGTCGGCGGCGGGCATCACCGGCCACCTTCCCCGAAGAGTTCCGCCACCGGTACCCGGAGGATCTTAGCGAGTTTGGCCGCGTTCTCGTCCGAGATGGGCATGTGCCCACTCTCTACCAGGGAGTATGCCGACGGGGAGAGGCCCAACTCTCGGGCCACGTCGATCGCCCGGAGATTGGCCAAGAACCGAAGCCTTTTGAGGGAGGTAAGACCGTTGGTACGTTTCATCATCGAAACCCCCGGGCCAAACGAATTTTCCCAGCGGTCTCGGGTCTCGATGATTGTGTTACGGGAGTATCTTACGAAATTTCTTTTATGATGTAAATAACTTTTTTAATAAATTTTCACGGACTATTTTTGTTTACAAACTACGCGCCTTCGCCGTTCCCCCTGTAACCGTTTTGTCACCAGCAACCGCGCAAAGTGGGTGGAATACAGCCAAAATAAATAAAGTGAGTATCGGCACTTATACTTTATTTTTTAGATACTTTTTATTTCTACGCTATTTATGGAAAATCCTTCGAAAAGACTTCAGGGTCTAGTGCCCTTCAATGGGCGTAGGGGTTCAACTCCCCTCTTCGGCACCACGAGAACACGAGCGGGAGTCATCGAAAGATGGCTCCCGCTTTCATTTCGAGTGGTGCCGTCCGGGGGGAGTTGAACGGGTGAGGGCCGCCGACTGAATAAGGAGGAAAAGCGCGACGCACGGGAGCGCGTCAGGCCCGAACCCTGCCGCCCAGGCCGGAGCCCTGGCTGGGCGGAGGCTCAGGCGGTCAACTCCCCTCTTCGGCACTCGGAACTTAAAAATGCGCCGAAATCGGAAACCGGAGCGCGTAACGGGAATCGAACAGTAAGGGTGAGACCCAAGCGGGTATGCGAAGCGGGTTCCTCCAAAAAACCCGTAAATAACTTCCATACCGGGTCCCACCCGCTTTCATTTCCGGCCCCGCTTCTCCCGGAACGACCACTCCTAATTCCTCGGTTCCGCCGGCAGCCGGATCGTCGCAACGCAGCCGCCGTCCGGCAGGTTCCCGAGTTGGAGTGTCCCCCCGGCATCGCCGATGATGCTCCTCGCGACGGGAAGCCCCATCCCCGTCCGGAACGGCTCGGGACGGGTGGTGAACCCTTCCTCGAACACCTTCTCCTCGAGCCCCGCCGGGATCCCCGGACCGCGGTCCGCGATGGAGATCACCCAGGACGCGTCGTCCCGGGCCACTCCGATCGACAGATCCCCTCCCTTCCCTTCCATCGCCTCTGCCGCGTTGAACAGAAGCGCCAGGAGCGCGAGTCCCAGGTCGCGCCGGTCGCACCGGAGGTGGCCCGCGGGGTAGGACGCCGGCGGCGCGATGACGCACCCGCTGCGGCCGAGATCGTACCGGCTGAACAGGAGGAGTTCGGGGATCACGTCCGCCGGGTTGAAGACGTCTTCTTCCACGGGATGCGGCCGTACGTACTGGGAGAACCGCTTGACCAGCGTGGCGATCTTCTCCCCGGCCGTCAATATCTTCCCGGCGCTTTCCACGACCTTCTTCTCGTTGGAGGAGGTGATCTGGATGATCTCGGCGAATCCGATGACCACGCTCAGGTGGTTGTCCACCTCGTGGGCCACTCCCATCGCCATCCTGCCGAAGAGCGAGAGCCGGTACGTCTCGACGAGCTTCCTGTCCATCGACGATGCCCTTTCAGATCTGCATCCCGAGGACGCCACCGCGTCCCCGGCGCTTCGAATCGTACATCAGCCGGTCGGCAATATCGAGAATCTGGTCCCGGTCGGCGGAATCCGGACCGCAGGCGGCGTACCCGATGCTGCCGGTGAAGGAGAGCGCGCTCCCCTGCTCCGTCTCCAGGCGGATGGCGGAGATCCCTTCGGCGATGCGGCCCGCGATGACCGCGGCGGAAGACAGGTCGGTTTCCGGGAGGATCACGGCGAACTCGTCTCCCCCGTACCGGGCGGCGATGTCGGTTTTCCGGAGGTGCGCCCCGAGGGCCCCCGCCACCTGGACGAGCACCCGGTCTCCGAGGATGTGCCCGTGCGTGTCGTTGATCTCCTTGAAGCCGTCGAGGTCCATCATGATGACGGCCATCGGCCTGCCGTACCGGCTCGCGCGCTCCAGCTCGATGGCGAGCTTTTCATGGAACGCCCCGTGGTTGTAGAGAAGCGTAAGGGAATCCTTCTCGGCCAGCGACTTGACGAAACCGAACAGCTCGGCGTTCTCCATGGCGATCGCGAGGTACGACGCCAGCACCCGCATCGTCGGGAGGAGCTCCGGCTTGAAGGCGTTGGGGTCCGCGTGATGCAGCATCAGCACGCCGATGCTCTTCCCCTTGGTCTGCAGCGGGACGCAGAGCAGCGACCGTACGCCGCGGCGCAGCCCGCCGAAATACTGGGCCTCCGGCGAATTCCGCACGTCCGGAACCCATGCCGCCTCCCCCGTGAGGAACACCTTTCCCGCGATCCCCTCCCCCGGGGAGATCGAAGGAGAGGCGGCGTCCCTCGCATCCTCCCCGGCCGACGCCTTGGGAACCAGTTTCTTCGTTTCCTCGCTGTAGACCATGATGCAGAAATCGTTCAGGTCCAGCCGGCGCATGACGCGCTCGGGGATGATCCGGTACAGCTCTTCCGGGTCCAGGGTGCCCGCGATGACGGTGGAGACCTCCGCGATCGTCCGGAGGTACTGAACGCTGGATTCGAGGCTTGCCTGCGTCTCCTCGCGGGCGCGGATCGCCTCGCGCAACGTTGCGACCGAGCGGTTCAGGCGGGAGGTGATCGCCTCCGCCAACGGGGTGAGCGGCCCATCCGCCTGCCGGAGGGAATCTCCGTCGCCCGCCGCCACGTCCCTGCGGAGGTTTTCCACGGGCCTCACGACGAACCATTCGAGAAGCAGGTAGCTCCCGGCCGCGAGCACCGCCTCGCCGGCCGCGGCGCCTGCGAAGAACGCGGCGCGCGTTCCCCCGCTCCCGCCCGCCAGCACGGCGGCCAGAAGGGTGAGAGCGAACAGCCCGATCCAGAAAAGTGTGAAGGTTACGCGCCATCCCGGCATGAGGGGAAAGTTACCACGATTCCCGGCCGCGCGGCCCCGGAAATTTCCCCCCGGAGGGCTAAAAAACCATCCCGATGGTGAAGCTCAGCTCCGAGGGCGATTCCCCGGGACGGCGGTCCAGCTTCCACCCGTAGTCGAGACTGATCGGCCCCACCGGCGTGATGTACCGGAGGCTCAGCCCCGCGCTTTCACGGAGGTCGAACCCGCTCACAGGATCCCTCGAGCGCCAGACGCTTCCCGCATCCACGAAGGTCGCTGCCAGAAAGCCGTACTGCAGAGGGAACCGCAATTCCCCGTTCAGGATCAGCTGGTAGTTGCCCCCGGTGGGGGCCCCGTCCGCGCCGCGCGGCCCGAGGGAATCCTGGTCGAACCCGCGGACCGTCGTCCGCCCTCCCGCGAAGAACCGTCTCTGGATCGGCACCTCCGTCGTCGTCCCGTACGGCTGGATGACGCCCGCCCGGGCGGAGAGGGCGATCGAGTTCCGGCGCACGAACGGCAGGTAGTAGCCCGCCTGTCCCGTCACGGACCAGAAGTTGACCTGCGACCCGATGGCCTCGCTCCCCAGCTCGACGCCGCCGGAAAGAAACGTCCCCTTCCTCGGGTTGAACGGGTCGTCCCGGAAATCCACGACGAGGAGCGCCCGGACGCTGGCCAGGTTCGCCCTTCCCTGGTCCTCCTCCGAGATCACCGCTCCCGGCTCGACATCGACGGTCTGGTTGACCGAAAACTCGTACTGCAGGGACAAGGTGGACCTTTCCATGATCTCCCGCTGGAGCCCCGCGATCAGCGCCTCCTTCCGCAGCGAGAAGCTCGGCCGTTCCTGGAAGAGGTGGGAAGCGGACAGCACTCCCTCCCATTTCCAGCGGTCGCCCAGGACGTACGGCTCGCGGAGCTCCACCTGGTAGTTCTGCTCCCTCTGCCCGACCATCGCCCGGCCGGAGAGGCTCCTCCCGAGCCCGTCGAGGTTCCTTTCCTTCGCGTAGACCGATCCGCGGATGCCGGTCTCGGTCCCGTACCCCGCCCCGAACTCGACGTCGAGGAACAGCGTTTCGTCCACCTCGACGATGAGGTCGACCACCCCTTCCGCGGGACGCTTGATGCGCTGGAGCCGGACGCTCCTGTACAATCCCGTCGCGTATACCGACTGCTGGAACTTCAGCAGCCCCTCCTCGCCGGCGAAATCGCCCGGCGCGATGGGGTTCTCGCGCAGGACCGCGCGGGCGCGAGTCAGGACGTTCCCCTGGACGACGACGGTGCCGAGGCGGTACCGCACCCCCTCCTTGATCCGGAACCGGGCGACCGCGTTGTCGGGCCCCCCCTCGATATCGAGCTCCCCCTCGACGACCGCATCCAGGAAGCCCGCGTTCAGGTACATCGAGGCGATGGCCTCCTGGTCCCGGTCGAGGCCGATGTAATCGACGAACCGCCCCTCGCCGTTCCTCATCCGGGCGAGGAACTCTTCCTTGAGGAAGTGGTCGTTCCCCCGGAACTCGATCTTCTCGAGCCGGTACCTCGGACCTTCGTCGACGAGGACGGTCTTGACGATCCCCCCGCTCGCGTCCCACTGGTTGTCCACGCCCGCGATCTTCATCCGGATGAAGCCCTGCGTCTGGTAATACCCGATGACCGCCTTCAGGTCCCTTTCCCACTCCTCGGCGTCGTATTTCCCCGAGCCGGTGATCCAGTGGAACGGTCCCCGCTTCCTGGTGAGCATCTGCTTCCGGAGGGTCTTCTCCGAAATCGCGTGGTTCCCCTCGAACCGTATTTCCTCGATGTGCCCCCGCATCCCTTCCCGGACCGTCACGACCAGCGGTACCGACCCCTCGCTCTCCTCCCCGAGGGAGACGTCGGCTTCCGCCTCCAGGTACCCTTCGCTCCGGTAGTGCGAGAGGATCCTGTCCTTCAGCTCGTAGAGCAGGACCCCCTCGGTCGTCTCTTCTCCATCGTAGAGGCCGATCGCCTTTGCAAGCTTGTCCGGGCGGATCCGCCGGACCCCATCCCAGCGGACGTCGTAACGCTTTCCTTCGGCCACGACGACCCGGGGGCACAATCCTCCTCCCTCGCCGCACGGAGGCGCGGAAGGCTCGACGCGCACGGTCAGATACCCCGCCCGCTTGTATTCCGAGATGAGCAGGGGGAGCCCGCCTTCCCAGCTCCGGAAATCGAACGGTCCGCCGATCACCACGCCGAGGATCTCCGCGATCCGCTCCCGCGGGAGCGCGGATGCGCCGGATACTTCCAGCGCCTTCACCGTCGCGGGCTTCCCCTCCTTCACGACGATCCGGACCGCGCCGGAGCCGTTCGAAACGTTGCAGGTCGCCTCGACGGAAACCTTTCCGTCCAGGAATCCCTTCCGGGCGAGGAACGATTCCACCGCGCCGCGCGCGCCCGCCAGGTCGCCTTCCGGCAGCGGCGTGCCGCGGCGGATGCGGGATTCCGCAACGATCTGCGCGGCGGACAACGCCTTCTCCCCCTCGACGTCGATCGCGACGATGACGGGGACCGGGCGCAGGTAGAAGACCACGTCCGCCTTCCCGTCCAGCTCCCGTACGTACGCCGTCACTTCCCGGAAGACCGACTTTGCGCCGAGGCGGCGGATGGATTCCCGGACTACCTCCGGGGAGAGGGGGTCCCCCGCCTTCAGCGTGACCAGCGCGGAGAGCTCGCCGTACGACAACTGGTAAGGGGACGCCGCCTGGAAGGAGACGGAGGAAACGACCGGCTCCCCGGAGCGCGCGGCGCCGGCCAGCGAGAGCCATGCCGCGATCCCCAGGAGAACGATCCGGCTTGCCCTAATTCCGGCCATTCAACAGCCCTTTCAGGGACTGGAACCGGTACTTCAGCTTCAGGTCGCCGCTGATCTGGCCGGAGGTCGAGGCGGAAGGGCTCTGCCACCCGCCCTCCAGGTAAACGTGCTCGTGGAGGCGGAGCTCTCCGGTAGCGGAAGCCTCCGAGGAAGTGCCCACGCTCTGGGTGAAGGAGACGGACGCCCGATCCTCGAACGATTTCTTCATCACGAGCCGCGGTTCGAAGCTCTGCGTGGTCTGCGAGAAGCCCGTCTCGATGGTGAACTTGTCGAGCCCCACCGCGCCGCTGATCTTCTCGTCCACCCCCCCGATGCTGCCGATGGCGATGGCCGCCCCTCCCGCGGGCCCGATGCTGCTGGAGGGCCTGGCCGTCGGGGAGAGGAGCGCCTGCGTCGTGACGCCGAACGACAGGAGGCTCACGATGTCGGTCCGTCCCAGCGGCGGATCGGAGGTGAAATCAACCTCGGGCTTTTCAAGGGTGCCGGTGACGAGCACGGCGATGGTGTAGTTGCCCTTCCGGGTTTCGGCCCGGGCGTCCAGGCGGGGATTGAGCCGGCGCGGGTCCTGGAAATCCACGGTGAGCCGCTTGATCTCGTAGCGGTTCCCGTAGAATTCCGCGGACCCCTCGTATGCGTCGAAGGAGCCGAGGATGATCACGTTCTCGGCGTCGCCCTGCACCTTGAACTCCCCGCTGGCGCTGATGTCCGCCACGTTGTTCCGGATCCGGATCGTCCGGTCGGCGATGGCGTCGATGTCGAGCCGCACGCGGAATTCGGATTTTTCCCTGCGGGCGGAGACGTCCGACATCCTCCGGCGGAAGTCTAGCAGCGCCCGCTCGGGATAGATGTTCTTGGTGTACCGCGCGGACTGCACCTCTACGTCTCCCGTCACCAGGAAATCCATCACCGGGCCGATCAGCTCTACGTGCCCCTGCAGAACGGGACGCAGCTCCTGCGGGTAGGGATACGCCATGTCGAAGAAGTCCACCGAGAAGAACAGCCGCTGGCCGGCATCCACGTTGAGGGGAACCTCGCCCCAGCCGTCGATGTAGCCGCCGCCGCTTCTCCCCTCGAAGTGCTCGAAAACGATCTTCTCCCGGCTGAGGACCGCGTCGGCCTTCAGCTCCTCGAACTGCTGCGCGTATCCGCGGAAGGAAAGGACCCCCTTCTCCAGCCGCCCCGCCCCCACGATCACCGGATCTGTAAGATTCCCGGTGACCCGGACCTCCAGGGTCATGACCCCGTCGAGCCGGTCGAATACGCCAGGGACGGCGAGGCGCACCACTCCCGCGGGGAGCTTGCCGTCGATCCGGGCGTCGATGTCGCCGCTCCAGGAAGCCTTTCCGGAAATCCGTACGGGGGAGCCGGCGGCGACCAGCGTTCCGCCCTCCCATCTCACCCCCTCGGGGTCCATCGATGCCTCCAGATCCTTTCCCGCCAGCTCCCACCCTCCTTCCCGATACGTGAGCGAGTCGACCCGGATCGATCCCCTCGTCCGGTCGAGCGCGCGGAGCGCCCCCTCGACCCGGGCCTGCCCGCGGACGGAGAAACGGCGCTTCTCGTCCCGTGAGGCGGCGGCCGTCGAATCGCCGATGGTAAAGGGGCCCTCCAGCCGGAACCCGAACGGCTCCCGCAGCGCCAGCATCCATTCGAGACGGGTGTCGGGTCCGGCGGTGATCAGCTCTCCCGAGAGGACCTCCCCGTCGCGGATGCCGGATGCCCGGATCTCACGGAAGCGTACCGACCCCGCGGCGGGGCCCTCCGCGCGCAGCGACGCGCGCAGCGACGGGAACATC
Organism: Thermodesulfobacteriota bacterium; assembly: GCA_040758155.1. Lineage (NCBI taxonomy): Bacteria > Pseudomonadati > Thermodesulfobacteriota > Thermodesulfobacteriota bacterium. Next base: position 8,447 of record JBFLWB010000006.1, on the reverse strand, counting down.
TCCGGGGAGACCGGCCTGCCCGCCGCGAGATCCCTCAGGAGCACGGTCCCTTGACCCTCCGCCGACCACGTCCCTTCGGCAGAAATCGAAGGCCGCCCTGCCGCGGCCATCAGGAAGGACGTCGGGAGGGATGCAACCGAGAGCGCGAATTTCGCGGGCCACTCCCCTCCGCTCCGCACGTTGCCGGAAAGCTTTCCACGGGGGGAGGCGGTCTCGATGACGAACGCGCCGTTGTCCGCGCCCAGCGTCCCTTCCGCCCGGACTCCGGAGATCCTTGCGTCGCCGATAGAGATCTCCCGCGATTCCGCCGCGACGATCGGGAACTCCCAGCCTCCCGGGCCTCCGCGCGCCTCGATCCGGGCGTCCACGATCCCGTCCACTCCGCCGATGCCGCGTCGGGGAAGGAAGGACAGCGCCTGGGAGATCCGCAGACCGGCGATCTCGGCGGACGCCGCCGTCGCCTCCCCGGCGGCGCCGTTCGCGCCGGCGCGGACGAGGCCGTCCCCGACTTTCCCCTCGCCTCGAGCCGCCCAGCGGTCCCCCTCGCCTGTCCTGCCGTATTCCCCCTCCGCGCGCACGGAAGCCAGCGGGATGCCGCGGACCACCGCCTTCTTCGAACGGATCCTTCCGGAGAGATCCAGCCGGCCCGGCGCGAGCTCGATCCTGCCGTCGGCGTCCGCCGATCCCTTCGCACCGTCGAGATATTCCCGGACCGTTCCCGGCTCCTCCCCGAGGGACGCCAGGATCGCGGAGACCCACATTCCCGCGTCCGCGAGCTCGACCTCCCGGGCGGTGACGGCGATGTCGGCCCGCGCCTTGGCCGGTTCCGACAGCGACTCCGCCGTCCCGACGGCGGTGATCTTGAAGGAGTCCGACGGGACGTCGGCGACGAAGTGGAGCGCCTCCGACGGGACGCCGTCGAGCTTCGCGGCAAGCGGAACCGGAGGCAGCGACCAGCCTTTCAGCGCGGGAACCCGAAGGGAAGCGGAAGTGCGGAGGCGGCTTGCGGGACCTGCGATCTCCCATTCCCCCGCGATTCCGTCCCACGATACGGGATACGCGATCCCGTAATCGCCCGCCTTCCCGGCGGCTGCCTGCGCGGTCCCGCGGAGACGGAGCTCCCTCCCCTCCGTCCGGAAATCCCCCTCTCCCCGGACCTCCGCCCGCCCGGCCTTCAGGAGAAACGATTCCGCACGTACCGTCTTTCCGTCGATCCATGTCGCGGCGATCTCCGCCGAAAGCGGCGCGCGGAACCGGAATCCTTCGCCGTCCCGCTCCGGGAGGCGCTCCACGCCCTCGGGGAGGGTCAGCGACGCCTCCCCCCGCAGCCGATCCGGCGTTCCGGATACGGACAGGGAGAGATCGGCCGTACCGGAGAACCGCAGGGGGATCCCGAGCTCTTTCCAGGGGACGGCGGCGAGGGAGAAGCGGCGCAGCGACCCCCTCCAATCCACGGCCGCCGTATCGATGCGCCAGGAGCCCGCGGCGTCCGCGTCGCCGCCCAGCAATTTCGCATGGGCGCGGTCAATCCGCGCGACGCGGCCCCGGAGCGACAACGACGCCTCGCCTTCCTCGACGGAGGTCCCCTGGAAGTTCCCCTTCCGCAGGACGATCTTCGCCCCGCCTTCCGGGTCGTCCCAGGGCCCGGAAGCGGCGGCGGAGAACTCCACCTTCCCGCTTCGGACCGCGAGCCGGGCGAATCCCGCTCCCGGAAAGCCGCCGGCGATCCACTTCGCGAGATCGACCTCTCCGGACAGCTTTCCTTCCGCGAGGCGTTTGTCCGTTTCGAGGAAGCCGGAGAGCCGGACCTCGGACGCGCCGCCCCAGGCCCGGGCCTTGCGGATCTTCAGGACGCTTCCCTTCCGGACGATCTCCGCCTCCATCGACGGATACGGCCACGCCGCGATCCCGTCGCCCGGAACCGCGATCTCCCCGGAAATGTTCGCAACGGAGGCATCGACCCGGGTTCCGAGAAACCTCCTTTCCCGAACCCTCAGCTCCCGGACGACCGCATCCAGGCGCCGGACCGGCCCGAGGGGGCCCACCCTCACCGTGCCGTCGACGAGGAGAATTTCGGGGAGCATCCCGGCATCCCCTTCCTTTTTCGCGGATTCGCGAAGCCGTTCGTAAAGCGCGCGGTTCCGCTCGCCCGCTTCGATCCGGTAGTTGCGGATCCGGATCCGGGACACCGGCAGCTCCCCTCGCAGGAGACGAAGCGGCGACAGCGAGACCTCCACGTCGCCCGCCCGGGCCAAGAACCGGTCTGCGGCCTCGTCCCGGATCTCGAGGTCGTCCATGGAAAGGTACAGATGGAGGAGGTGGAACCTCAAGCCCCCGTGGCGGATGCCCAGCCCGTACCCGGCGGCGGCCGAGACGATCTCCTCCTCGACCCCGCGCAGTTTTCCGGGGATCCAGATCGACAGCCGCCACCCGGCCCATGCCAGGAAAAGAAGGAGGAGAGCCGCGACGAGCCCCAGGATCCATCGCTTCGACATGGGGTAATTATAATGGAGTAATTATCGAGGGATAGCCCCGAAAGCAAAAGACGCCGGCCCATCGGGGCCGACGCCTTCGCTGTTCGAACCGGGATGCCGCGTCCGCGGCGGAATCGTCGATTGGAGCGGGCGACCGGATTCGAACCGGCGACGTTCAGCTTGGGAAGCTGACATTCTACCCCTGAATTACGCCCGCGCGCCTTTTGTAACCTTTACCACAATCGAAACCGGGATTGCAACGTCATGCGACGGATCAGGAGCGGTACCGCTTCGCCCGGGCGTCCACGTCGCGGTATCCCGGAAACTCTTCCGCGATGGAAAGGAAGATCCTCCCCGCCTCCTGCTCCCGCCCCTGCCGGGACAGCAGCAGTCCCTGGTGATACCGCAGATCGCGCCTTTGCTCGGGAGAGACCGTCTCTCCCGATATCGCTTCCTCGATGGCGGCGACCGCCCCTTCGCCGTTCCCCGTCTCCATCAGGGTATCGGCGAGCAACGAGGCCGCTCCCACCAGGAGATCGGGCCTTCGCATCGCCAGCCGGAACTCCTTCTGCGCCTCCTCGTGCAGTCCCATCTCCTTGTACGCGATCCCGAGATTGTAACGGGTCTCCAGGTCGGAATCGCCGATCTCCTCGTGCACCTTGGCCTGCAGCCGGCCCAGCGCATCGCGGACGAGTTCCTCGTCCTCCGTGCCTTCCTCCTCCGCCTTCTCCTCCGCCTTCTCCTCCGCCGGCGCGGCGGATGGAGCGGGAGGGGGCGCTTCCTGCGGGACGGCGGCGGCCTCGGCGCGCTTCCGATGGATCTCCGCGAAGGAGAAAGCGCCGGTCTCCGCCGGGCTCCATCCCTCCCGGATCGCCCGGGTGACCTCGCGCATCTCCGATACGCGCTCCTTGTGCCCGAGCTCCTCCTCGTGCTGGATGACGCGCGCCAAGATCGGCATCCCCTCGTCCGGCATCCCCACGGAGATCCACAGGAACCCGCACGGCTCCAGGATCGCGAGGTCCCTGTCCGCCTGCGCCGCGATGGCGCGGAGGCGCTCCGTGAACTCCGCGTACATCCCGGTGCTCACCGTGCCCGGGACGGCCTTCCCCAGCTCGGCCAGAGCTTCCAGCAGCTTCCTTTGGCCGCGGTACACGTCGGAGATGTAGAAATGAGGAAGCGGGTTCCCCCGGATGTATTCCGCCATCTGTCGGAAGAAATCGAGGCGCTGCTCGTCGGTCGTGAACCGGCCGGCCTCCCCGGCGATCTTCCGCAGCTCGGTCTGGGCGTCCGCGGAGAGCCCCTCGGCCGCGAGCAGCCGGATGAGCCACTTCTGGAAGTCGTTGTTCCTCGGGTCGTGCTTGAGCATCTGGCGCAGGACCGCGATCGCCTTGCCGGCGAATCCGTCCTTCTCGTAGAGGACCGCCGCGCGGGCGAGCTGGTCGAGCCCTTCCACCACCTCCCCGGTCCGCATCAGGAAGATGCCGAGCTTCTGCCGGGCCTGGGGATCGTTGGGCGACGTCTGGACCTTCCGGGACAGCGAGGCCCGGTCTTCCTTGTCCTGGGAAGAGAACGCTTTCTTTATGGAATCGAAGATGCTCACCCTGCCCCCCATGCCCTCCGCGTCACGGCCGCTGCTTCTCGAGGAAGTTCGTAGAGAGCCTGGCTTCGACGAAATCGGAATTCACCAGGATCTTCTTGTGGAAGTCCACCGTGGTCCGGACCCCCTCGATCCGGACCTCGTCGAGGGCGCGCCGCATCCGCATGATGGCCTCGTTCCGGTCTTCGCCGTGCACGATCAGCTTCCCGAGAAGGGAATCGTACGTCGGGGGAACGGTGTACCCCGCGTAGATCGCGGTGTCGACCCGGACACCGAACCCGCCGGGGAAGGAGCACGAGTGGATCGGACCGGGGAACGGGAGGAACGTCTCGGGATCCTCGGCGTTGATGCGGACCTCGATGGCGTGCCCCCGCTGGACGATGTCCTGCTGCGAGAAGCGGAGCTTCTTGCCGTCCGCGATCCGGACCTGCTCGCGGACGATGTCGATCCCCGTGATCATCTCCGTGACGGGGTGCTCCACCTGGATCCGGGTGTTCATCTCGAGGAAGTAGAATTCCCCGTCGGGGACGTACAGGAACTCGACCGTGCCGACGTTGTCGTACTTCACGCCCATCGCCGCGTCCACGGCCGCCTTCCACAGCGCCTTCCGGGTCCTCGCGGGAAGCCCCGGGGCGGGCGCCTCCTCGACCAGCTTCTGGTGCCTGCGCTGCAGGGAGCAGTCGCGGTCGCCCAAGTGGATGACGTTGCCGTGGCGGTCCCCCATCACCTGGACCTCGACGTGTCGCGCGTTGTCGAAATACTTCTCGATGTAGACGTCCGGGACGCCGAACGCCGACAGCGCCTCCGACTGCGCCGTCAGGAAGGCGTTGATGAAGGAGGCCGGGCTGTGGACGATCTTCATTCCGCGCCCGCCCCCGCCGGCGGCCGCCTTGACGATCACGGGGAATCCGAGCTCCTTGGCGATCCGCAGACCCTCGTCCTCTTCCGTGATCGCCTGTTCGCTCCCCGGCACGACGGGGACCTTCGCCTTCTGCACCGCCCTGCGGGCGGCGATCTTGTCCCCCATCAACCGAATGGCTTCCGCGGAGGGCCCGATGAACCGGACGCCGTAGTTCTGGCAGATCTCCGCGAATCCCGCGTTCTCCGCCAGGAATCCGTAGCCGGGGTGCACGGCGTCGGCGTCGGTGATCTCGACGGCGGACAGGATCGCGGGGATGTTCAGGTAGCTCTCCGCGCTGGGCGGCGGCCCGATGCAGACGGACTGGTCGGCCATCTTCACGTGGAGGGCGGACCGGTCGGCCGTGGAATGGATCGCGACCGTCTTGATGCCCATCTCGCGGCACGTCCGGAGGATCCGGACGGCGATCTCCCCCCGGTTGGCGATCAGCACCTTGTGGATCATGCCGTCCCCTTACTCCGGAAGGACGTGGAACAGCGGCTGGCCGTACGCCACCGGCTGGGCGTTCTCCACGAGGATCGCGGCGATCGTCCCCGTGGTGTCGGACTCGATCTGGTTCATGATCTTCATCGCCTCAATGATGCACAGGACCTGTCCCTTGACCACGCGGGTCCCGACTTCGACGAACGGGGACGCGTCGGGAGCCGGCGCGCGGTAGAAGGTCCCCACGATCGGTGAGACGATCTCCTTGTGGGCGGGCTTCGCGGGGGCCGCCTCGAAAGCCTTCGCCTCCGAAGCTTCCGCGGGCCGCGCGGCGGCCGAGGCGGGGGCCTGCGCGGGCGCCGGGGCATAAAGGACGGGAGGCGATCCGCGCCGGACCTTCAGCGTCGTCTCCCCCCGCCCGAGCTCGAACTCGGTCACGTCGGATCCCTTCAGCAGATCCAGGATCTCCCGGATTTCCTTAAGGTTCATGAGACTCCCCTCAAACCCGCTCGATATAGGTGCCGGTTCGCGTGTCCACCTTGATGACATCTCCCTCGTTGAGGAACAGCGGCACGAGCACCGTAGCCCCGGATTCTAGCCTGGCGGGCTTCGTCGCGCCGCTCACCGTGTCTCCGCGGACGCCGGGCTCGGTCTCCACGATCTTCAGGTCGATGAAGGTCGGGATGTCGATGCCGATGGGCTCCCCCTTGTAGAAGAGGATCTTCACGGGAAGGTTCTCGATCAGGTAGTTCCCGGCCTCCTCCACGTGGTCCTGGTCGAGGTAGATCTGCTCGTAGGACCGGTTGTCCATGAAGTGATACTGGTTCTCCATCCTGTACATGAACTGCATGTCGCGCTCTTCGAGGTCGGGCTTCTCGACCTTGTCGCCGCTGCGGAAGGTGTGCTCCAGGACCGCGCCGGTCTTGAGGTTCTTCAGCTTCGTCCGGACGAAGGCCCCGCCTTTCCCGGGCTTTACGTGCTGGAAATAGACGATCACGTACGGACCGCCTTCGAACTCGATCTTCAACCCGTTCCGGAAATCGGACGTCGTATACATCCTTCTTCGTGCCCCCTCAGATCATTGGCGCGGCCGTCTTGGGCAGGAACGTGATCCGCTCGACGCCCGTGCCGGTGACCTTCGCCGTATCTTCGAGCCGGACGCCCCCGATGCCGGGAAGGTACAGGCCGGGCTCGACGGTGACCACCATCCCCTCCTCGATCCGGTCTTTCGACCTCGGCGAGAGGGCCGGCCGCTCGTGGATGTCGATCCCGACCCCGTGTCCGGTCGAATGAACAAAATACTTCAAATATCCCGACCGGTCCAGCGATTCCCGCACGCGTTCGTCCACCTTCCGGCACTGGATCCCGGGGCGCAGCGCCGACAGCCCGGCCTCCTGCGCGCGGCGGACCGCGTCGAACACCTTCCTCAGCGGCCGGCGCGGCCGTTCCGGCAGGATCGTCACCGTCTCGTCGGAACAGTACCCGTTCCTTCTCGCGCCGAAATCGAGGATCAGCGGCCCGTTTCCCCCGATCGGGTTCCCCGACGGCGACGCGTGCGGCATGGCCGAGCGCGGCCCGTCGGCGACGATCGGCGGGAAGGAAACGGCCTCGGCGCCGCGCCGCTTCATCTCCCGCTCCAGGTCTGCCGCCACGTCGCGCTCAGGCTTCCCCGCGACGCCGCCGGACAGCACCGAGAGCAGCGACGCCGCGGCGGTCGCGGCAGCCGCCTCCATCGCGAGGATCTCGTCGGGCTCCTTCCTCATGCGGAGCGGCTCGACGAGGTCCTTCCCGGAGATCCAGCGGTCCGTCCGCCCGCGGGCGATCCCGCGGAAAACCTCCATCGTCAGGAAGGCCGCTTCGTACCCGATCCGGCGGGCCCGCGCGGAGCGGATCCTCCGTGCGGCCTCCGCGAACTTGCCGGCGGACACGACGACGACCTCCGCCCCCCGCACCTCCTCGCGCGCCTGGACATCGTACCTGCCGTCGGTCAGCAGGAACGCCCCCGACGGGAGGACCAGCAGGGCCGCGTCGCTGCCGGTGAAGCCGGTCAGGTACCGGACGTTCGAGAGGCGGACGCTGAGGTAGGCGTCGAGGCGTCTCCTCCTCATCGATGCGTGGAGGAGGTCGAGCCGGGTCTCACCCGCGGGCACGCGCCGCCCCCTCCCGCAATATGTGCAGGAGCGCATGGAGCGCGAGGACGTAGCCGTAGCCGCCGATCCCGCAGATCCGTCCAGCGACGACGTCCTCGACGAGGGAGACCTTCCGGAACCCCTCCCGTTTCGAGGGATTGGAGAGGTGAAGCTCGATGGCGGGCAGGCCGCAGTAGACCAGCGCGTCCCGGATCGCGACGCTGGTGTGGGTGTACCCCGCGGGATTGATCACGACACCGTCGGCATCCTCCCGCGCCGCCTGGAGCCGCTCGACGATCTCCCCTTCATGGTTCGACTGGAAGAAGGAGACCGCGGCGCCCTCCTTCCGCGCGGCGAGCGACACGGCTTTGCGGATATCGGACAGCGTCCGGCTTCCGTAGACCGACGGCTCCCGCATGCCCAGGACGTTCAGGTTGGGGCCGTCGACGAAGAGGATGCGGAGGGCGCGCCCCTTCACAGCATCTCCCGGGTCCGCCGTGCGGCCTGGCGCAGGAGGAATCGGCACCGTCCGGGTATGACCGAGCCGGTGGTCACGGCCACCAGCAGGTAGTCGCCGGTAACCTTCCGGATGAAGACATGGCCGCGGTCGCCCGCGATGGCGGCCTCCCGCCCCTCGCCCAGCGCGTTCTCCCCGGCGATCCGCTCGGACTCCCGGAAGAACTGCACGGCCTCGGCGCACAGGGCGGACAGGTCCTGCGAATCCCCCGGGGCGTGCCACTCCTCCACCGTAAGCCCGTCCGACCCCACGACCGCCCCGGATGTCACCGCCGGGTCTTTCCTGTGAATCTCTTCAATGATGTCTCGAAATGTCATAGCCGAACTCCTTCGCGGTCATTTCGAGGAACGCCGAGAGCTCGGATTCCGCCGGCTGTTCCCCCCCGTGC
>JBFLWB010000005.1 GCA_040758155.1 Thermodesulfobacteriota bacterium | reverse complement strand
TTGCGGTGTCCTCCTTCTTTCCGTGTCTTTGGCGAGATCACGAAAAGATGAGAACCACGCGGTGGCCGGCACTGTCAACCGCCAACCCAACCCCATTGCCGATTTACACACTCACGGGGACTCTAACCCGGTGTTGCCGGCGACCTCATGCACCAGCCCGAGCGCCATGATGCGCGACACCGAGCCGTTGAGGATCCGGAAGCGATACCTGCGCGCCCGAACGTCGAAGTAGGGCTTGTAGAGGAAGTTGACCGTCATCCGGTCGGCCATGAAGCCGGTGTCGGTTTCCGCGGTATTGAACCAGAGCTGGCCGTCCGCGCCCCACGCCTTGTCCGCCACGACCAGGTTCACGTCGTAGTCGCGGTTGCCCCAGTTCAGAGCCGTGCCGCTGGGGAGGCGCAGGTTGACGCCGTCGTCGAGCCCCTCGTTGCCGCGGTCGAGGGCGCTGTAGTAGTTCATCATCGTGGCGTTGCCCTTGTAGACGTTCTCGGAGGTATGGTCGAGCATGTGATCGTGGAACCAATGGGTGCTCATCGTCTCGCGCCAATCGCCGGGGATCTGGATCCGCCCGTTCACGCAGCTCCGGACCTCGGGAACGCCGTTCACGAGAACCGGGAACGATTCGCCCGCCTCGCAGGGGATGGCCGCCCTGGGATCGGAGGCGTCATAGTTGATGGCGCCGAAGGAGTTGTTGTTCTGGCTGAAGCCGGCGAGCTGCATCGGCCAGCGGTAGTCGAAGTACTGCCCCGGGAAGAAGAAGTCGGCGGGAGAGCCGTCGCTCTCGCCGGGGGAGTGGCCGTTGTGATCGTGCGTGGAGATGGTGTGCCGGCCGAAACCTGCGTTCGCGGTCACGTCGATCGGCAGCGTGTTGTAGTTGCGCATCAGGGTCGGGACCCCGTAGCGGATCATGAGCAGCTTGGGCGGCAGCGTGCCGTCGAAGGTCCAGAGAGAGGTCTGCGACTGGACCGGCATGTTCGGGTGGAACGCGATGGCGATGCCGGCCGACGTTCCTTCGGTAGCCGGGATGCCCGCTACGTTGTGATACAGCCCGCCGGGCGCGAATTCTCCGACCGCATACCCGTGCATCTGCCTCGCATCGCGGAGGCCGCCGTTGACCCTCGAGGGGGACACGGTGGTCTTGAAATATTGCTGCGGGTAGAGTTCGTTCCAGTACTGATGGGCATAAAACTCTCCGGACGGGCGCCCTTCGGCCGGTCCGGCGACTCCGGGGATCGAATTATCCGCGGGGAGCGCAAGCGGGCGGCCGAGGAAAGCTTCGATGGCGCCTTTCCACGGAGACGCGACGTCGACGTTGGAGAGCCGCGTCGGGAAGGGAGAAATCCCGTCCTGGGCCAGGAAGGCGTCCAGCGCCGCGCCCTGCGGTCCGCTTTGGGGGGAAACCGGCAGCGGGAGAGCGGTCCAGGTCGCGGCTTCGGCCGCCGGCAGCGGCTCGGTGCCGAATTCCTCGAAGAGGAGCATCTGCTGGGAGAAATCCTCGGCGCCGAAGAGCGGGCTCGGCGGGGCGCCGGTCGGAATGTCCACGGCCGCCCGGAACTCGATCTGGTCCAGCGGGAAGGCGACGGTGGTCTCGGGCAGGTTGGGATCGGCTTCGCACAGCGCTTTGCCGGACTGGGAGTCGATCAGGACGTCCCCGAGGTTCGTATCGGGGGACCCCTTCGGGAGGCTGAAGGTGTTCCTTCCCGTGGCGCTGTCCAGCACGAGGTAGCTCAGCGTCGGGCCCGTCTCCGTGCCGTCCCGGAACAGGATCATGTAGGAATGGTCCGTGGGCAGCGTGATGCTGAAATTGCCGTTCGCCGCCGTAACGACCTGGCTGCCTGCGACGGCGCCGGTTTCGTCCACCGCGATGACCGCCGTCGGGCCTGCCAGGGGAACCATCGGGGTCCCGATCGCGAAGGCCGCCTTGATGGCGGCAATGAGGGGAGATTCCTGCGAGGCGGCCGTCTGAGCGTCGGCAACCAGCACGGGGTTGGCATCCCCGATCACGTTGCCTTGCAGGGTGGCTGCGGTACCATCCCCCGGCGGGGTGCCGGTAAGCGACCCGCTGCTTCCGCCGCAGCCGGACATCACCAGTCCGACTGCGGCGAGCATCCAGAGGAACATCATAGCTGCTTTTTTCATATAAACCTCCTGGAACGGTGGTTAAAGGTTGTGGTCCTGTGTTGACAAACTCGTAAAAGAATCCAAATTCACTTTGCTTCCAAAAAAAGCAAAATGCGTGCCCGATAAGAACAGTTCTTGCGAATTTATGTAACCCATTGAATGGATTAATGAATAATAATTGACAGGGAGGGGGGATGGGCGCGCGTGCATGAAGAAATTATAAAAATATCAGACAGATTTATGAGACAAGCCCGGTTCGATTGAGGATGCTCCCGATGAAAATAGAACCTCCGGGGGGCCTTCCTGGAAGAGTCACCCCGGAGGTTGAGACAGACATTATATCAATATCGGTTCCTATTTCAAGCCGATTCCGTCACCGATGTCGGCCAGGTCGAGCGTGAAGGACGGTTCGAAGAAGACCCCGTCGAAAGTGGCCAACGGCGAGTCCGCCAGGTCGGGGCCCGCCTTCTTGGAGTCCCAACGCAGCAGCATCGCGTGGTCCTCATGCATGGTGTTGTGGCAATGCTCCATGAATTGCCCAAGGAAATCGCGCGCCCGGAAGGCGGCCTGGATCACGCCGCTGTCGTTCTCCGGGCCGATCCGGTACATGTCCTTGCGGGCCCACATCTCCCACTCGGGAGGCATCCTGCCGTTCCGAGTGAGGATATACCCCTCCTCAAAGTGTATATGCACAGGGTGCGTCCAGCCGCGGCCGCCCTGGATCGACCAGACTTCGACCACGCCGCGCTGGATGGCGGAGATCCTCTTGCCGAATGCGGCATTGATCGGGCCGCCGTCGACCTTGATGAACCACGGCCCATGCGCCTCGGTTTCGGGGTCGGCTCCGTTCGAGTGGACGAACTCGAATGTGTGGTGCTTGGCGGTGAGCAGGGAAACGCCGTTCACCGTCATCTTTTCGCGGTCGAGCGGCAGCGGGATCATCTTCGCTTTGCCAGGCTCGAAGTCGGCCGGATTCATCGAGACATCCGTGCCGTCATAGGCATGGACCCGCAACTCGAGGAACTTGCCGACGGCCGGGTCGCCGTTGATCCAGCGCCCATCCTTTACTACGGGGTTATATGTCCCCGACAGGATCTCCGCCATCGGCACCTTGCTCTTGGTCCCCTTGCCGTTCTGATGCTCCATGATGTTGACGAAGTAGAGCTTGTCGCCCGGCATGATTCCGTGCTTGCTGAAATCGACGACGATGTCATAACGCTCGGCGATGCCCTGGGAAGGAAGCTGCCCCTTCCACGGATCGGGGTTGCCGTCGTGGAGAACGTCCATGACGCCGTCGAAGGGGACCGTGTGCTCGAGGATGTTGCCGTCGTTGGCGATCATGTGGAAGGGCACGCGGTTGTAGGAGACGTTGGAGCCCGCCGGGCCCGGCAGCTCTCCGGCGTCGCCGGCGACTTCATGCACCAGTCCGATGGCCATGATGCGCGAAACCGCACCGTTGAGGATGCGGAAGCGGTACTTGCGCGCCCGCACGTCGAAGTATGGCTTGTAGAGCCAGTTGGTCAACAACCGGTCTCCGAGAAAGCCCAGGGTGGTTTCCTGCGTGTTGAACCATAGCTGGCCCGCGGCGTCCCATGCCTTGTCCGCCACCAGCAGGTTGACGTCGTAGTCGCGGTTGCCCCAGTTGAGAGCCGTGCCGCTGGGAAAGCGCAGGTTGACGCCGTCGTCGATCGCCTCGTTGCCGCGGTCGAGGGCGCTGTAGTAGTTCATCATCGTGGCGTTGCCCTTGTAGACGTTCTCGGCGGTGTGGTCGAGCATGTGGTCGTGGAACCAGTGAGTGCTCATCGTCTCGCGATAGTCGCCGGGGATCATGACGCGGCCGTTCTCGCAGCTCCGGACGGTGGGAATGCCATTGACTATGACGGAAAACGATTCGCCCGCCACGCAAGGGGTGGAAGCCCTCGGATCGGACGCGCCGAAGTTGACGGCGCCGACGGAGTTGTTGTTATTGCTGTAGCCTGCGAGCTGCAGCGGCCAGCGGTAGTCATAGAACTGCCCGGGGTGGAAAAAGGCCCAGGCGAACCCGTCGCTCTCGGCCCCATGGTGGCCGTTGTGCTCGTGGGTGGTGATTGTGTGCCTGCCGAAGCCGTTGTTGGCAGTCACGTCGATCGGCAGCGCGTTGTAGTTGCGCATCAGGACAGGCTCGCCGTAGCGCACCATGAGCAGCTTGGGCGGCAGCGTGCCGTCGAAGGTCCAGAGGGAGTTCGGGTGCTGGATCGGCATGCCCGGATGGAACCGGATGTCGATGCCTTTCGTCGTCCCCTCCGTCGCCGGGACTCCGGCGGTGTTGTGATAAAGCCCGCCCTCGGCGAATTCTCCGCGCGAATATCCGTGAAGCTGTCTGCCGTCCCGGAACCCGCCGTTCGTGCGCGCGCCGGCGACACCGGTCTTGTAGAACACTTTGGGGAAGAGCGTGCCCCAGGACTGGTGGGCCCAGTCCTCGCCGGAAGGCCTCCCTTCGGCGGGACCCGGGACACCCGGTATGGATCCGTCGGAGGGCAGGGCGAGCTTTCTGCCCAGGAAGGCTTCGACGGCGCCTTTCCATGGGCTCGCGACGTTTACGTTCGATAGCCGGGTGGGGAGCGGAGCGACCCCTGTCTGGGCCAGGAAAGACTCGAGCGCCATGGGCGAAGGTCCGCTTTGGGCGTTCATCGGCTGCGGAAGCGGCATCCAGTTCGAGGCCGCCTGCATCGGCATCGGCTCGGTGCCGAATTCCTCGAAAAGAAGCATTTTCTGGGAGAAGTCCGTGGCGTCAAAGAGCGGGCTCGGCTTTCCTCGAGTCGGAATGTCCGAGGTTCCCCGCCATTCGATCGTGTCCAGCGGGAAGACGGCGGCGGAAACGGGCACGTCGGGATCGGACGCTGCCGACGCCTTGCCCAGGTGGGAGTCGATGGTCACGTTCCCGAGGTTCATGCTCGGTGAATCCTTCGGCAGCTTGAAGGTGATCCTGCCCGTGGCGCGGTCTACGACAAGGTGGCTCAACGTGAGCCCTTCCGGCCCTCCTTTGCGGAACAGGATCATGAACGAATGCTCCGTGGGCAGATCCAGGCGGAAACGGCCGTCCGAAGAGGTCACGACCTGGCTGGCCGCCACCTTGCCGGTTTCATCCACCGCGACCACAGCTGTCGGGCCCGTCAGCGGCACCATCTTGATATCGGCCCCGTTGGCGCCGCTGTCGATGGATTCGACGATCAGCGGTTCCGACGCGTCGCCTACCACGTTGCCCTGAACGATTGCCGAAGTGCCGGTCGCGGCCCCGCTGACATTGGCTTGCGGCGGGGTGGAGGAAGTCGATCTGGTTCCTCCGCAACCGTGCAGGGTCAAGGCAGCCGTGGCGGCGAATATTGTAAAAATCAGTATCAGCTTCTTCATGTATCGATACCTCCATGGATTGGAGGTGGAGGGTCCTGGTTGCCTTATTCCGTTATGATTACTGATTATAACAAATGGCGTTTCGTTTCGGATTTACTAGAGTAAATAAAGCTATTTTTTAGATATGTTAATTAAATATTTTAAACAATGCATATAACTGGCATGAATACGAATTTATCGGGTTAGTAATGTAATTATAAAACCATATTTTTATTGACCTTCCGCTTGTATGATTCAATCGCGGGATAAACCTCCCGGGGGACCTGCCCTGGCCCCCCGGGAAGTCCGACGATGCCGGCGGCGACCGCTATTTCAGCCCAATGCCGTCGCCGGTTTCGGCCGTTTCGAGCGCGAAGGACGGCTCGAGGAAGACGCCGTCGAAAGTGGGCAAAGGGGCGTCCATAAGGACAGCCCCCGCCTTCGCGGAGTCCCAACGCATCAGCATGGCGTGGTCCTCATGCATGGTGTTGTGGCAATGCTGCATGAACCTCCCGAAGAAGTCGCGCGCCCGGATGGCGGCCTGGATTACGCCGCTTTCCGGCTCGGGTCCGATACGGTACATGTCCTTGCGGGCCCACATCTCCCACTCGGGAGGCATCCTGCCGTTCCTCGTGAGGATGAACCCTTCCTCGAAGTGTATGTGGACCGGGTGCGTCCAGCCGCGGCCGCCGGCGATTTCCCAGACCTCGACCGCGCCGTGCTGGAGGGCGGAAATCCTTTCGACGATCGCCGCGTTGATCGGGCCGCCGTCGACCTTGATGAACCACGGCCCGTGAAGATCGGTTTCCTCCTCCACTCCGCCCGAGTGGACGAACTCGAAGGTGTGGTGCCTGGCGGCGAGCAGGGAAACGCCGTTCACCGTCATCTTTTCGCGGTCGAGCGGCAGCGGGATCATCTTCCGCTTGCCCGGCTCGAAGTCGGCCGGGTTCATCGAGACGTCCGTGCCTTCATAGGCATGGACACGCAGCTCCAGGAACAGGCCGACTCCCGGGTCGCCGTTTACCCAGCGGCCGTTCAGCACCGTGGGGTTGTACTCCCCGGACAGGATCTCCGCCAGCGGGACCCTGCCCCTGGTCCCCTTGCCGTTCTGGTGCTCCATGACGTTGACGAAATAGAGCTTGTCTCCCGGCCTGATGCCGTACTTGCCGAAGTCCACGACGATGTCGTACCGCTCGGCGATTGCAAGGGACGGAAGCTGCCCCTTCCACGGATCGGGATTTCCGTCGTGCATGAGATCCGCGACGCCATCGAAGGGGACCGCGTGCTCGAGGATGTTGCCGTCGTTGGCGATCATGTGGAAGGGCACGCGGTTGTAGGAAACGTTGGAGCCCGGCGGTCCCGGCAGCTCTCCGGCATCGCCGGCTACCCGATGCACCAGAGCGACTCCGAAGACGCGCGATGTGGCGCCGTTCAGGAAACGGAATCGGTACTTGCGCGCCCGCACGTCGAACCAGGGCTTGAACAGCCAGTTGGTCAGGACCCGGTCGCCGATGAAGCCGTTTTCGGTGTCCCGCGTATTGAACCAGAGCTGGCCGTCGGCCGTCCACGCCTTGTCCGCCAATAGAATGTTCACGTCGTAGTCGCGGTTGCCCCAGCTCAATGAAGCGCCGCTGGGGAAGCGCAGGTTGACGCCGTCGTCGTAGGCCTCGTTGCCGCGATCCAGGGCGCTGTAGTAGTTCATCTTCGAAGCGTTTCCCTTGTAGACGTTCTCCGCCGTGTGGTCCTTCATATGATCGTGGAACCAATGAGAGCTCATCGTCTCTCGCCAGTCGCCGGGGATCATGATCCGGCCGTCCCGGCATGTCCTGTCGGTGGGGATGCCGTTGACGAGGACCGTGATCGTTTCCCAGTCATCGCAGGGGAGGGCCGCCCTCGGATCGGAAGCGTCGAAGTTCGCTGCGCCGGCGGCGTTGTTGAGGTTGCTGAACGCGGCGAGCTGCAGCGGCCAGCGATAGTCGTAGAACTGCCCGGGGAAGAAGAAGGCGCCGAAAAAGCCGTCGCTTTCGCCCGGCTGGTGGCCGTTGTGCTCGTGGGTGGAGATGGTGTGCCTGCCGAAGCCGTTGTTGGCGGTCACGTCGATCGGCAGCGCGTTGTAATTGCGCATCAGGACCGGTATGCCGTGACGCACGACGAACAGCTTGGGCGGCAGGGTGCCGTCGAAGGTCCAGATCGAATTCGGATTCTGGAGCGGCATCTTCGGGTGGAACCGGACATCTACGCCGGCGGCGGTCCCTTCCGTCGCGGGTACGCCCGCGACGTTATGATACAGACCGCCCGGCCCGAATTCGCCGAGCTTGTACCCGTGCCGCTGCCGCATGTCGCGGAGACCGCCGTTCCTGCGCGCGCCGGTGACCCCGGTCTTGAAGAACTGCTGCGGGAAGAGCGTGTCCCAGAACTGGTGGGCCCATCCTTCCCCCGGGGCCCTTCCTTCGGCCGGTCCTGCCACCCCCGGAATCGACCCGTCGTCGGGGAGGGCGAGCTTGCGACCGAGGAAGGCTTCGATGGCGCCCTTCCAGGGATTCTCGACGTTGACGTTCGAACGCCGCGTGGGAAGCGGAGCGACCCCTGTCTGGGCCAGGAAAGCCTCAAAGGCCATGGGCGGAGGGCCGCTTTGGGCGTTCATAGGCTGCGGAAGCGGCATCCACTTCGAGGACGCCTGCGCCGGGAACGGCTCGGTTCCGAATTCCTCGAAGCGCAGCATCTGTTGTGTGAAGGGCTCGGCGCCGAAGAGCGGACTCGGCTTGCCGCCCGTCGGTACGTCCGAGGTTCCCCGCCATTCGATCGTATCCAGCGGGAAGACGGCGGCGGATACAGCCAAGTCGGGATCGATTCCGGCAGACGCCTTGCCCAGATGGGAGTCGATGGTCACGTTTCCGAGGTTCAGGTTCGGAGAGTCCTTCGGCAGGGTGAAGGCGATCCGCCCCGTGGCGCGGTCCACGATGAGATGGCTCAAGGTAACGCCCGCCGGGCTGCCCTTGCGAAACAGGATCATGAAAGAACGCTCCGAGGGTAAATCCAGGCGGAATCGGCCGTCCGAAGGGGTTACGACCTGGCTGGCCGCCACCTTGCCGATTTCATCCACCGCGACCACCGCCGTCGGGCCCGTCAGCGGCACCATCTCGAGACCGGCTCCGTTCTCGCCGCCCAGACTCGACTCGACGATCAAAGGTTGCGATGCGTCGCCTACCAAGTTGCCTTGAATCGTGATCGTGCTGCCGCCAGCGGCCCCGCCGACATTGGCCTGCGGTGAAGCTGGAGTGATGGAGGACGAACTTCTTCCCTCGCAGCCGGCCAAGGTCAGGGCAGTCGCGGCGGCGAGCGCCGTGAAAACCAGGAACGGACTCTTCATGCGGGCACCTCCGTATAATCGAATTGGATAGGGAGGGTCCTGTCGACTATTTGACTTCTATTCCTGATTATAATTCTGCGAGGAATCAAGGAAGGAACCGGCCTCGAAATAAAGCGCGATCGGATCTTGTAAATACAGGAGTCCCTTTTCCGGAAAAGAAAGAATACTGTCCAATAAATAAGAATATTTTCATCCGTCGGAAAGAAACGCGAAACGGAGAATCGGTCGATTCGCCGACAGGCGGAATTTGACTTGGCCGCCGGGGTTCAATACAATGTTCTTTTATTTTTTCCAGGAGCTCCCGATGCAGGAATTCCCGAGAATACAACGACTTCCCCCGTATGTCTTCGCCGTGGTGACGGAACTGAAATCGAAGCTGCGGCACGCGGGGGAGGACATCATCGACCTTGGGATGGGGAATCCCGACCTGCCCACCCCCAAGCACATCGTCGAAAAGCTCACCGAGGCGGCCCGCAACCCGAGGAACCACCGGTACTCCGCGTCCAGGGGGATCCCCAAGCTCCGGCTGGCCATCTGCAACTGGTACAAGCGGAAATACGGGGTGGAGCTCGACCCGGAGACGGAGGCGATCGCCACGATCGGGGCGAAGGAGGGGCTGGCCCACCTCGTCCTGGCGACCATGGGGCCGGGAGACATCGCGCTCGTCCCGAGCCCGACCTACCCGATCCACACCTATTCGGTAGTCATCGCGGGGGCCGACGTCCGCTCCATTCCCCTGATCAACGGGGAGAACGATTACATGGACCGGGTCGAGCGGGCGATGAAGACGCTCTGGCCGCGCCCGAAGATGATGATCCTTTCCTTCCCGCACAACCCGACGACGACCGTGGTGGACCTGGAATTCTTCCGCCGCGTGGTCGCCTTCGCGAAGGAGAACGACATCCTGGTCGTCCACGACCTGGCGTACGCGGACCTGGTCTACGACGGATACAAGGCCCCGTCCATCCTCCAGGTCCCGGGGGCGAAGGATGTCGCGGTCGAGTTGTATTCGATGTCGAAGGGATACTCCATGGCCGGCTGGCGGGTCGGGTACGTCGTAGGGAACCGCCAGCTCGTGGGGGCGCTCACGCGGATCAAGAGCTACCTCGACTACGGGATGTTCCAGGCGATCCAGATCGCCGCGACCGTGGCGCTCAACGGGCCCCACCGGGTCGTGGACGAGGCCGTGGAGATCTACCGGAAGCGGCGGGACTGCCTCGTCGACGGATTCGCCCGCATCGGGTGGCAGTTCGAGAAGCCCAAGGGGACCATGTTCGTGTGGGCGCCGATCCCCGAGCCGTTCCGTGAAATGGGGTCCCTCGAGTTCTCCAAGCAGCTTCTGCTGCGCGCCAAGGTGGCCGTATCTCCGGGAGTCGGGTTCGGCGAACACGGCGAGGGATACGTCCGGTTCGCCCTGGTGGAGAACGAGCACCGGATCCGCCAGGCGATCCGGGGAGTCAAGACGATGCTCCAGTCCCCGGTTCGCGGGAGGACGAAATGAGCCGGCCCTTCAAGGAAGTCGGCGTCGGCGTCATCGGCTTCGGCACCATCGGGACCGGGACGGTGAAGCTCCTGCTCGAGAATGCGGAGCATCTGCGCAAGCGCGTCGGGATCCCGGTCCGGCTGGTCCGGGTCGCCGACAGCGACATGCGGCGGGACCGCGGAGTCGCTCTCCCGGAAGGGGTGCTGGTGTCCGACGGGATGCAGGTCGCGCGCGATCCGAACGTCCACGTGGTCGTCGAGCTGATCGGGGGCACCGGGGCGGCGAAGGACTTCCTCCTGGAGGCGATCCGGCACGGCAAATCGGTCGTCACCGCGAACAAGGCGCTCCTCGCGGAGTGCGGCCAGGAAATCATGCATGCGGTGGCCGACGCCGGGGTCGACATCGGGTTCGAGGCGAGCGTGGGGGGAGGCATCCCCATCATCCGGACGCTGCGGGAGGGGCTGGCCGCGAACCGGATCCAGGGTATCTACGGGATCATCAACGGCACCTGCAACTACATCCTTTCCCGCATGACGAAGGAGGGGAAGCCGTTCGCCGAGGTCCTCTCGGAGGCGCAGAAGGCGGGGATTGCCGAGGCCGATCCCTCGTTCGACGTGGACGGGATCGACACGGCGCACAAGCTGGCGATACTGGTCTGGCTCGCGACCGGCGGCAGGGTGCCGCTGAAGGACATCTACGTCGAGGGAATCCGCGACGTCTCGCCCGACGACATCACATTCGCGAAGGAGTTCGGCTACACGGTGAAGCTGCTGGCGATCGCCAAGGAAGGGAGCGCCGGGATCGAGGCGCGGGTCCACCCGACGATGATCCCCTCCCATTACCTGCTGGCGACCGTGGACGGCGCGTACAACGCGATCTATGTGAAAGGGGACTTCGTGGGCTCCTCCCTTTCGTACGGGAAGGGGGCCGGGATGCTGCCCACGGCGTCGGCCGTCGTCAGCGACGTGATCGAGATCTCGCGGAACCTCCTCCGCGGCTCCACGGGCAGGATCCCCCCGAGCGGGTACTCCCTCGTCGACCCGAAGATGATCACGGGGATCGCCCCCTTCGAGGAGGTGCAGTGCGAGTATTACCTGCGGATCCTGGTGATGGACCGCCCGGGCGTCCTTTCCCGGATCGCGGGGGTGCTGGGACGACACCAGATCAGCATCCTGTCCGTCCTTCAGAAGGGACGCGGAGAGAACGCCGTCCCCATCTTCATCGTCACGCACCAGGCGAAGGAGAGCAACATGCGCTCCGCGCTCGCCGAGGTCGACCGGCTTCCCGACGTCCTCGACCGCACCCGGATGATCCGGATCGAAAACAACCTGTAATCCGACGAAGGAGCCCTCCTTGAGCAGCAAATTCCTCATCCTCATCGGGGACGGCATGGCCGACTGGCCGATCGCCGAAATCGGGAGCCGCACGCCGCTCGAAGCCGCGGAGAAGCCGAACATGGACTTCATGGCCTCCCGCGGCGCGATGGGGATGGTGCAGGTGGTTCCGCAGGAAATGTACCCCGGGAGCGACGTGTCGAACCTGAGCATCCTCGGATACGACCCCGCGGCCGTGTACACCGGGCGCTCTCCGCTGGAAGCCGCGTCCATCGGCATCGGGCTGGCGCCCGACGACGTGGCGGTACGCTGCAACATCGTCACGCTGAGGAACGAAGGCGCAGACACCGAGATGGAGGACTTCTCGGGCGGGCACATAACGACCGCCGAGGCGGACTCCCTGCTCGCTTCCCTCCAGCAGCGGACGCAGGGAATGGGAGTCCGGTTCCATACCGGCGTGTCCTACAGGCACCTGATGGTCTGGCCCGGGGGAATCGACGCGGTCGAGACCACGCCGCCCCACGACATCCACGGGAAGAAGATCACCGAATATCTCCCGAAAGGCGAGGGATCGGAACTGCTCCTCACGGTCATGGAGATCTCCCGGGAAGTGTTCGCCGACCACCCGGTGAACCGGAAGCGCGCCGAGGCGGGGCATCCGCCGGGAAACTCGGTCTGGCTCTGGGGCCAGGGGAAGGCGCCCCGCATCCCGACGTTCCGGGAGAAGTTCGGGCTTTCCGGCTCCGTGGTGGCGGCGGTCGATCTCATCAAGGGGATCGGGATCTACGCGGGGCTCGAAGTCGTCCATGTTCCGGGCGCCACGGGATACCTCGACACGAACTATCGCGGCAAGGCCGAGTACGCCCTTCGGGAGCTCGAGAAAAAGGATTTCGTCCTGATCCACGTGGAGGCGCCCGACGAGGCGGGGCATAACGGGGACGTGCGGGAGAAGATCCGGGCGATCGAGCGGATCGACCGGGAGATGTTGACGCCCATCCTGACCCGGGTCCGGGAGAGCGGCGACCTGCGTGTCCTCCTCCTCCCCGACCACCCGACTCCCGTTGCGCTGCGGACCCATGCCCAGGAGCCGGTCCCCTTCGCCTTCTATCCCGCGCCCCCGGGGCTTCCCCCGGCGACGGGAGGACGGTACACGGAGGAGGACGCCCGGAAGACCGGGCTCTTCCTGCCGCGCGGTACGATGCTGATCGATCACCTTCTCGCCTGAAATCCGAACGGGCCGTACCTTAGGAAATACGAGAACGAGGAGAAGGAGGGGAGCCGGGATGGAACGAAACCTCGCGTTGGAAGTGGTCCGCGTCACGGAGGCGGCGGCGCTGGCGGCGGCGCGCCTGATGGGGCGCGGCGACAACGTCGCGGCGGACCAGGCGGCCGTGACGGCGATGCGCAAGGCGCTGAACTACGTGCAGTTCAAGGGACGCGTCGTGATCGGCGAAGGGGAGCGCGACGAGGCCCCGATGCTGTACATCGGCGAGGAGGTCGGCGCGGCCGACAACCCGCGCGTCGACATCGCCGTGGATCCCCTCGAAGGGACGAGCATCGTCGCCTCGGGCGGGAACAACGCCCTTGCGGTCATCGCCATCGCCGAGGAAGGCGGGTTCCTCCACGCGCCGGACACTTACATGGACAAGATCGCCGTGGGGCCGAAGGCGAACGGCGCCATCGACATCAAGGCCACTCCGACGGAGAACCTGCGAAGCGTCGCGAAGGCGCTGAAGGTGTACGTCGAAGACCTGTGCGTGATCATCCTCGACCGGCCGCGGCACAAGGAGCTGATCCGGGAATGCCGGGAGGCCGGGGCGCGGATCAAGCTGATCGGCGACGGGGACGTCGCGGGGGCGATCGCCACCGCGAAGGAAGGCTCCGGCGTGGACATCCTCATGGGGATCGGCGGGGCGCCGGAAGGCGTGCTCGCCGCCGCCGCGCTGAAGTGCATCGGCGGCGACATGCAGGGGGTGCTCAAATTCCGGAACAAGGAGGAGATCGAGCGCGCGAAGGCGATGGGGATCGCGGACCTGGACCGCGTGTACGCCATCGACGACCTCGCCTCAAGCGAGGTCATGTTCGCGGCGACGGGGGTCACCTTCGGGGACTATCTGCAGGGGGTCCGGTTCTTCAGCGGAGGGGCGCATACGCAGTCGGTCGTCATGCGTTCGAAATCCCGTACGGTCCGGCTCATCGACACGACGCACTATTTCGAGTTCAAGCCGAAGTACGACTGATCGGAAGGGCGGCGAGGGAGCACTAAGGCCGCCGGGAAGGATGTGTATGGCCACAGGCAGTATCGAGATCGACTTCGAGCGGTGCAAGGCGTGCGAGCTCTGCCCGCCGGTCTGCCCGAAGAACTGCATCGAGATGGGCAAGGAAATCAACCGGCAGGGATACACGGCGGCCGTCTTCGCCCGGCCGGAAGACTGCACGGGGTGCGCGCTCTGCGCCGAGACGTGCCCCGACGTCTGCATCCGGGTGTGGCGATGAGCGCGGCGCCGGCCGCCGGAGCGGCGAAGAAGGTGTTGGCGAAGGGGAACGAGGCGATCTGCCACGGAGCGGTCGCCGCGGGGTGCCGGTTCTACTACGGCTACCCCATCACCCCGCAGAACGACATTCCCGAATGGATGTCGGCGCATCTGCCTGCGCTGGGAGGCTCCTTCCTCCAGGCGGAGAGCGAGGTCGCGACGATCAACATGATCCTGGGCACCTCCTCGACCGGGAACCGTGTGATGACCTCCTCCTCCGGCCCGGGGATCTCGCTCATGCAGGAGGGATTGTCCTTCATGGTCGGGTCGCAGCTCCCCGCGGTGATCGTCAACATCTCCCGGTCGGGTCCGGGGCTGGGAGGGATCGCCCCCTCGCAGGGCGACTATTTCCAGGCGACCAAGGTCGCCGGGCACGGCGACGCGCACCTCATCGTTCTCGCCCCCCACTCGGTCCAGGAGATGTACTCCCTGACGATGCTGGCCTTCGACCTCGCGGACAAGTACCGCAACCCGGCCATGATCCTGGGCGACGCGATCGTGGGACAGATGAAGGAGCCGTACGACCCCGTTCCGTACGTCTCCCCGGGGCTGCCGGAGAAGACGTGGGCGCTGACCGGCTGCAAGGGGCGCGCGTCGCGGCACGTGAAGTCCATGTTCCTGACGGACGGCGCCATCGAGACGCACAACTGGAAGCTTCAGGACAAGTTCCGGGAGATCCGGAGGGCGGAGGTCCGTTCGGAGGCGTACATGACGGACGGCGCCCGAGTGGGGATCGTCGCGTTCGGGACGGCCGCGCGCGTGAGCAAAACCGCGATCCAGTGGGCGCGGAAGGAAGGGATCGCCGTGGGGATGCTCCGGCCGATCACCTTGTTCCCGTTCCCGGAGAAGGAGGTGCGCGCGTTCGCGGAGCAGGTGGACGCGATCCTCGTCGTCGAGATGAACACCGGGCAGATGGTGGAGGACGTTTACAGGAGCACGACGCGCCACGACCGCATCCATTTCTTCGGGAAGCCGTGCGCGATTCCGACCCCCGACGAGATCTTCGAGCGCATCCGGGGACTGGCGGGGGGAAAGCGATGAAAGCCGCGCAGAAAACGATATTTTCGAAGAAGGTGTTCGACCGTCCGGCGACGCTGAAGGACGCGCGTTTCCACTATTGCCCGGGATGCCATCACGGGACGATCCACCGGATCATCGCGGAATGCATCGACCGGATGGAGCTGCGGGAGAATTCGGTCGGGGTCGCCCCCGTCGGCTGCGCCGTCCTCCTGTACGACTACATGGACCTCGACATCGTGGAGGCGCCGCACGGCCGGGCGCCTGCGATCGCCACCGGGATCAAGCGGGCGCTGCCCGACCGGTTCGTCTTCACCTACCAGGGCGACGGCGACCTGGCCTCGATCGGGATGGCGGAGATCGTCCACGCGGCGAACCGGGGCGAGAACCTCTCCGTGGTCTTCGTGAACAATACCACCTACGGCATGACGGGAGGGCAGATGGCGCCAACGACCCTCCTGGGGCAGAAGACGTCCACCTCCCCGTACGGCCGCGACTTCCGGTCGGAGGGATACCCCATCCGCATGGCCGAGCTGCTGGCGGGACTCGAGGGGGTGGCGTATTCGACCCGCGTGACGGTCTCCTCGCCGGCCCACATCCGGAAGGCCAAGGAGGCCGTCCGGACGGCGTTCGAGATGCAGCTTCAGGGGAAGGGGTTCTCCATCGTCGAGGTCCTGTCCACATGCCCGACGAACTGGGGGATGAAACCGCTGGACGCGCAGAAGCGCGTTCTCGGCGAAATGGTCGAGTATTTCCCGCTCGGGGTGTTCAAGGAGCGGAAACAGGCGGACTTCGAATAATGACGAAAGACATCGTAATGGCCGGATTCGGCGGCCAGGGCATCCTGATGATCGGAAACCTCCTCGCCCTCGCCGCCATGGAAGAGGGGAAGAACGTGACCTATTTCCCCTCCTACGGTGTGGAGATGCGGGGCGGCACGGCGAACTGCACCGTGGTCGTCTCCGACGAGGAGATCGGCTCGCCCGTCGTGGGGCGGCCCGCCTCCCTCCTCATCATGAACGGGCCTTCCCTGGCCAAGTTCCTTCCGAACCTGCAGCCGGGGGGGGACCTCGTCATCAACAGCTCCCTGGTGGACGGAAGCAAGGTCGACCGGAAGGACGTGCGGCTGCTGGCGGTGGCCGCCGACGAGATCGCGCGCACCAGGATCGGGAGCCGCCAGATGGCCTCGATGATCGCGCTGGGCGCGTACGTCGGGCTCACGGGCGTCGTCCGGCTGGAGACGCTGATCGCGTGCCTTCCCAAAGTGATCTCGAAGAAGTACGAGAAGTTCATTCCCCTCAACGTCAACGCACTGAAGGAGGGAGCCGCCCTTGCCGGAATTCACGCGTGACGAGACGTTGGATGACATCCTGTCCGAACTGGAGAAGGAGACGGGGACGCCTTCGGAGAAAGGCGCCGGCGGCGAAGTGCCCGTCGGGCGGCACATCCGGGAGTTCCGCGAGAAGACGGGGCTGACGCATCAGCAGTTCGCGGAAAAGGTCGGCATCACGTCCGCCCTGCTGACCCAGATGGAGAACCGGATGGTGTCCCCCTCCATCGGCATGCTCGTCCAGATCGCGAACGCCTTCGGGACGACGGTATCCTCCTTCATCGGCGGGAAGGAGGAGTGCGATTATTCGATCGTCCGGAAGGAAGACCACACCTCCATGTCCCGCGTGGGATTGAAGGAGGGCGGGAAGACCCCTTACGTCTACGAATCGCTCGGCGCTGGAAAGGCGGGCAGGAAGATGGAGCCGTTCCTGCTGCGGCTCCACCCGATGTCGGAGCCTCCGACCGCGCGCAGCGTCCACGATGGGGAGGAGTTCCTTTATGTCCTCTCGGGTGAAGTCGAAGTGCTCCTCGGGAGCCGGTCCGAGCTCCTCAAGGAGGGGGACTGCATCTATTACAACTCTTCGACGCCGCACCACGTGCATTCCGCAAGGGAGGAAGAGGCGACCGTCCTCGCCGTGCTGTACGCGGGGAAGTAGCCGGAAGATGAAGAACGACCGCGCCGCGGAGGGGATCCGGTTCGCCGGCCTCGTGGCGCGCGATCCGGCGCCGGCGGTGCGACGCTGGAAGGTCCTCACCGGGCGGATGGCCGTCGGCTGCCCGCCATTTTTTCCCGTCCCCGAAATCGTTCACTGCGTCGGCATGCTCCCCGTGATGGAGGATCCCGGAGGCCCGTGCGCGTCCCTGATGGACGCGCGGGTTGCCGGACCGGAGCCCGTTCCGGAAGGGCGGCTGGAGGCGCTCGACTGGATCGAGGAGCTGGCGGAACGCGCGGAGGCGCTCTCCGGAGAGCGCTGCACCGAGGGACGCCTCTGGAAGTCGCTCCGGGCGTACGTGGAACGTGATGGGCTGCTTCGGCGACTCGAGCGGCTGCGCAACGACGCCCCGGGCGCCGTAGAACTCCGCGACCTTGTGATCGTCGGGCGTTATTTGGCCGCGGAAATGCATGCGGTTCTGCTGGAAGGAATCCTCGGTTTCGGCAGCGGGCCGGAGGAACGGGAGGAGAGGGGAGACCCGTTCCTTTTGCTCGCCGACCGCGTCGTCTCACTCGAGAGGAGGATCGATCGATGAAAGAAGCCGTCATCACGGGAGCGGCGAGGACCGCCGTCGGGTCCTTCATGGGAGGGCTGGCGGACATCCCGGCGCCGAGGCTGGGGGCGATCGCCATCGGGGAAGCGATCCGGAGGAGCGGGATCGAAAAGGACGACGTCGAGCAGGTCATCATGGGAAACGTCCTCCCCGCCGGAATCGGACAGGCGCCCGCGCGGCAGGCCGGGATCTTCGCCGGGCTTCCTCCTTCCGCGGGGGCGCTCACGATCAACAAGATGTGCGGTTCCGGGCTGAAGGCGATCATGTTGGCGGCGCAGTCGATCGCCACCTCGGAATTCGAAGCGGTCGCGGCGGGAGGGATGGAATCCATGAGCCAGGCGCCTTACCTGCTGATGAAGGCGCGGAGCGGGTACCGGCTCGGGAACGATAAGGTCTACGATCACATGATCGTCGACGGGCTGTGGGACGCCTACAACGACATACACATGGGAAGCTGCGCGGAGATGCTGGCGAAGGATCAGAACCTCTCGCGCCGGGAGCAGGACGAGTACGCCGCCTCCTCGTATCGGCGGGCGCTCGACGCCATCCGGGAGGGCCGGTTCGAGAAGGAGATCGTGGAAGTCCCGGTTCCCCGGAAGAAGGGCGAACCGGTTCCGTTCCGCGTGGACGAGGAGCCCGGGCGGGGAAACATCGAGAAACTCCCGGATCTGAAACCCGCCTTCGAAAAGAACGGCACGGTCACCGCGGGGAACGCCTCGACGATCAACGACGGGGCGGCGGCGGTGATGGTGATGTCCTCCGAGGCGGCGAAGAAGCGCGGGATCAAGCCGCTGGCGAAGATCGTCGGGTACGCCACCGCCTCCCTGGAGCCGGTCTGGTTCACGAAGGCGCCCATCGAGGCGATCCGGAGGCTCCTGGAGAATACCGGCGTCTCCCGGGAAAAGGTCGGACTGTTCGAGATCAACGAGGCGTTCTCCTGCGTCGCGCTGGCGGCGATCCGCGGACTCTCTCTGGATCCTTCGAGGGTCAACGTGAACGGCGGCGCGGTCGCCCTCGGCCACCCCATCGGCGCGTCGGGGGCAAGGATCCTGACCACTCTCCTGTTCGCGATGAAAGAGCGGGGAGAGCGATACGGCGTCGCTTCCCTGTGCATCGGAGGGGGGGAGGCCGTGGCGATGCTCGTGGAGGCCATAAAGTAATGGAGGCTGCCGTGGAGATCCGGAAAATCGGGGTGCTCGGCGCGGGCCAGATGGGAAGCGGCATCGCCCAGGTCTGCCTCCAGGGCGGATACCGGGTCGTCCTGAACGATGTAAGCGGGGAGATCCTCGCCCGGTCCCGGGCGGCCATCGAAAAAGGTTTCGACATCCTGCTGCGGAAGGAGCGGATCACCGCCGCGGAGCGGGAGAGGGCGCTTTCCGGGCTGACCGCAACGACGGAGCTTGCGGAGTTCGCCTCCTGCGATTTCGCGATCGAGGCGGCCACGGAGCGGGAGGATCTGAAGCTCTCCCTGTTCCGGCGGCTCGACGGGATCCTCCCGGCCGGGAAGATCCTTGCGACGAACACCTCCTCCATCTCCATCACGAAGATCGCGGCCGCGACGGATCGTCCGGAGCATGTCGTCGGGATGCATTTCATGAACCCCGTCCCGCTGATGACGCTCGTGGAAGTCGTCCGGGGGCTCCGCACCTCCGAAGAGACGTTCGGGGCGACGATGGTGCTTTCGAGGCGCCTCGGGAAGGAGCCCGTGCCGGCGAACGATTCCCCCGGCTTCATCTCCAACCGGATCCTGATGCCCATGATCAACGAGGCGGTTTTCGCGCTGATGGAGGGGGTCGGAAAGGCGGAGGACATCGACGCGGTCATGAAGATGGGAGCAAACCACCCCATGGGGCCGCTCGCGCTCGCGGACCTGATCGGGCTGGACACCGTGCTCGAAGTGATGAAGGTCATGCACCGCGGATTCGCGGACTCGAAATACCGGCCATGCCCGCTGCTGGAGAAATACGTCGACGCGGGATACCTGGGGAAAAAGGCGGGACGCGGATTCTACAAATACGAAAAGGGATGAGGGAACTCGGGATGGAACACCGGAACCTGCTGGTCGATATCTCCGGGCGGATCGCGACGATCACGGTCAACCGCCCGAAGGCGCTCAACGCCCTCGATCCGGACACGATCCGGGAGATGAAAGCGGCCTTCGAGGATGTCGCGGGCGCGGAAAGCATAGGCGCCGTGATCCTCACGGGCGCGGGAGAGAAGGCGTTCATCGCGGGGGCGGACATCGCCGCGATGAAGGGATTCACTCCCATGGAGGCGCTCGACTTCGCGTTGCTGGGACAGGAGGCGCTTGCGCTCATCGAGAGGATGCCGCAGGCCGTCATCGCCGCGGTCAACGGGTTCGCGCTGGGCGGCGGGTGCGAGGTAGCCATGGCGTGCGACCTCATCCTGGCGGCGGACACCGCCCGGTTCGGGCAGCCCGAGGTGACCCTCGGAATCATCCCGGGATACGGGGGGACGCAGCGCCTGCCGCGGCTCATCGGGCGCAACCTGGCGAAGGAGATGGTTTTGACGGGAGACATGATCGCGGCGCAGCGCGCCTTCGAGATCGGCCTCGTCAACCGCGTGGTCCCGGCTGCGGAGCTGCAGGCAGCGGCAAGGGAGACGGCGGAGAAGATCCTTTCCCGGGGGCCGGCAGCGGTGAAGGCGGCGAAGATGGCGATGAACCGGGGACTCGACATGGACCTGGCGAACGCGTGCGCCTTCGAGGCGGGGTTGTTCGCCGCGGCGTTCTCGACCGCCGATCGCGCGGAAGGGATCGCGGCGTTCCTCGAAAAGCGGCGGCCTCATTTCACGGGGAAGTAGGGAGGGGACGATGGTCTTCGAACTGACCGACGAGCAGAGGATGATCCGGGAGACGGCGAGGGACTTCGCGCTGAAGGAGGTCCTGCCGGCCGCCGCGGAGGTCGACGAGACGGGGCGCTTCCCCGCGGAACTGGTCCGGCAGATGGGCGATCTCGGCTTCATGGGCGTCACGGTCCCCGAGGAGTACGGCGGCTCCGGGATGGACCACGTCTGCTACGCCATCGCCGTCGAGGAGATCTCCCGGGCGTGCGCCTCCACGGGCGTCATCATGTCCGTCAACAACTCCCTGGTCTGCGACCCGATCCTCGAATTCGGATCGGAGGAGCTGAAGCGGGAATTCCTTCCCCTGCTGGCATCCGGGAAGAAGCTGGGATGCTTCGCGCTAACGGAACCGGGGGCGGGCTCCGACGCCGGCGCGCAGAAAACCACGGCCGTCCTCGACGGAGACCGCTACGTCGTCAACGGAGAGAAGAACTTCATCACGAACGCCCCGGAGGCGGAATTCTGCGTGCTGTTCGCCATGACCGACAAGGCGAAGGGTCACAAGGGGATCTCGGCCTTCCTCGTCGACATGAAGTGGAAGGGGATCTCGCTGGGGCGGCACGAGAAGAAGATGGGGATCAAGGGCGCGCCCACTTCCTCCATCGTATTCGAGGACGTCCGCGTCCCGGCGAAGAACCGCCTCGGCGAGGCGGGGGCCGGTTTCAAGGTCGCCATGCACACCCTCGACGGGGGGCGCATCGGGATCGCATCCCAGGCGGTGGGTATCGGGCGCGCGGCGCTGGAGGACGCGCTGGCCTACTCGAAGGACCGCAAGCAGTTCGGGCAGGCGATCTGCGAGTTCCAGGCGATCCAGTGGATGTTCGCGGACATGGCCGCCGAGATCGACGCTGCACGGCTGCTCACCTGGAGGGCCGCGTGGATGAAGGACCGGAGGATGCGGCATTCGAAGGAGTCCTCGATGGCGAAGCTCTATGCGTCCGAGGCGGCGATGCGGGCGGCCGTCAAGGGAGTGCAGATCCACGGCGGCTACGGATACATCAAGGAATACCCGGCGGAGCGGCATTTCCGCGACGCGAAGATCACCGAGATCTACGAGGGGACCTCCGAGATCCAGCGGCTGGTGATCGCCTCGTCGCTGCTCAAGTAGGGCGCCCGATGCGCCCCGAACGCCTCGGAAGGGGATACGTCCAGGTGTACACCGGCGACGGAAAGGGAAAGACCACCGCCGCCCTCGGGCTGGCGTTGCGCGCCGCGGGGCACGGGCTCAAGGTCGCGATCTACCAGTTCATGAAGGGGGGGGGCGAGCCCGGGGAGGTCGAGGGGATCCGCATGCTCTCTCCCTATGTGGAGATCTTCCGGTCCGGCAGGGATTCGTTCGTCGACCGGAAGCGCCCCGACCCCGAGGACTCCCGGCTGGCCTCCCTCCAGTGGGAGCGCGCGAAGGAGGCGATCGCCGGGAGGAAGGCCGACATCGTCATCCTCGACGAGATCAACTGTGCGATGGATTTCGGACTCCTGCCCGTGGCGGAAGTTCTGGACGCCGTCCGGAACAAGCCGGCCGATCTCGAGCTCGTCCTCACCGGCCGCGGCGCGCCGGGGGAGATCGTCAAGGCGGCGGACCTGGTGACCGAGATGCTTCCGATCAAGCATTATAACGCGCAAGGAGTCGGCGCCCGCGCGGGGATCGAAAGATGACCGGGTGTTATAATGATCCTCCAATGACCCGAAGCGTATACATAAAGACCTTCGGCTGCCAGATGAACGAGGTCGATTCCGGCAGGATGCTGACGCTGCTGTCCGGTGAAGGTTTCACCGCCGCCCCCTCCCTGGAGGACGCCGACCTCGTCCTTCTCAACACCTGCAGCATCCGGGAGAAGGCGGACCAGAAGATCTACAGCGAGCTGGGGGCGCTCCGGCGCTGGAAGCGGCTGCGGCCGGGACGGATCGTCGGCGTGGGCGGCTGCCTCGCGCAACAGGCGGGCGAACAGATGCGGAAAAGGGCGCCCCACGTCGACATCGTCTTCGGGACGAACAACATCGCCCGGCTTCCGGAGCTGGTCCGGGAAGCGCAGCACGGCCTCCCGCCGGTCGAGATCGCGATGGAAGGGGAGCCGGCGCACTGGGAGATCGCGCCGTGGCTGTCCGAAGGCGCCTCTTCCGCGATGCTCACCATCATGCAGGGATGCGACAACTTCTGCGCCTACTGCATCGTCCCGAGCGTGCGGGGGCGCGAGGTCAGCAGGCCGTCCTCCGGCGTGATCGCCGAGGCGTGCGCGCTGGCAGGGAAGGGAGTGCGGGAGATCGTCCTGCTGGGGCAGAACGTGAACTCCTACGGGAAAAAGGAGGGGGAAATCCCTTTCCACGAGCTGCTCCGGCGGCTGGCGGCCATCGATGGAATCTCCCGGATCCGGTTCATCACTTCCCATCCCAGGGACCTGGACGAGCGGACCGTCGGGCTCTTTTCCGAAATCGAGGCGCTCTGCCCGCACGTCCACCTGCCGCTGCAATCGGGCTCCGACCGGGTGCTGGAGCGGATGGGAAGGGGATACACCCGACGGGAATACCTTTCGAAAGCCGAAGCGCTGCGGCGAGCCCGTCCGGGAATGGCGTTCTCGTCCGATTTCATCGTGGGATTCCCCGGGGAAACGGAGGGGGATTTCCGGGAAACGCTTTCCGCCATGGAGGAAGTGCGGTACGACTCGGCGTTTTCCTTCTGCTTCTCGGCGCGGCCGGGCACCCGCGCGGCGGCGATGGGCGGCCGGGTCGATCCCGCGGAAAGCGGTGAGCGGCTGCGCAGGCTCCAGGCGCTGCAGGACCGGCACAGCGGGGAACGGCTGAAGGAAGCGGTGGGGAAGGAGTTCGAAGTGCTGGTGGAGGGCCGGAGCGCGAAGGATCCCGGGAAGATTTGCGGACGGACTCCGTGCTATAAGATGGTGAACTTCACCCCGGGAGGCGGGACCGGGCCGTTCCGCACGGTGCGGATCGATTCCTGCGGCGCGCACACGCTGGCCGGGGAGGAAAGGTAGCGGGATGCAGAAGGAAATGGTGGTCGCCGGCGTGACCGTCGATCCGATGACGAAATCGCCCATCGTGATCCTTCGGGACCGCGAAAGCCGGCTGGCTCTTCCGATCTGGATCGGGATGGTCGAGGCCAACGCGATCATCGTCGTCATCGAGGGGGTGGAGATCGCCCGGCCGTTGACGCACGACCTGCTGAAATCGATCCTCGAAAGGACCGGGACCAGCCTCCGGAGGATCGAGATCACGGAGATCCGGGACAACACGTACTATGCGCTCCTCCACCTCGAACGGGAGGGTGTCGTCTTCACCGTCGATTCCAGGCCCAGCGACGCCATCGCCCTCGCGCTCCGGTGCGGAGTCCCGATCATGGTCGCGGAAGAGGTCCTGCGGAACGCCCTGCCGATCGAGAACCTGGACGGGGCGCCGGAGGGCAAGGACAAATTGACGGAGCTGCTCGAGAAGATGGATCCGGAGCAGTTCAGCAAGTACAAAATGTAGCCGACCCCGCACGATGAAAACCTCCCGAATACTCGTTCTCAAGGAGAATGCCGGGCCGGAGAACGGGTTCCGCCTGTCGGTGCTCGATCACACGGTCGAATTCGAGTACCGTTCGGCGGGCCGGCCGTCCTCATGGAAACAGGACATCGCCTCGTACGCCGCGGTCGCGGCGCCGATCGGGCTCGCGAAGCCGGACATCGTGCGGACCCTCGCGGGGGCCGACGGGGCGAGCGGCGTCGTCTTCCTGTACCGGGGCGATCCCCCGCTTCACGAGATGGCGCGGTGGGTCCTCTGGGAGACGCCGGAAAAGGATGGACTCGAGTTCCATTCGATAGCCTCCCTGTACCGGCAGTGCCTTGGAATGATGTCGTCGCCGGACGAGGCGAACCTCCTGTCGCGGATCACCGACGCGTTCGGGAGCGAGCTGGCCGCGGGGAGCTGCGCCATCTGGCTCGCCACTCCGGGAGAGGCGGACGAGCTCATGATCGCATCGGCCCGGGGTTCGATCGGGATCGAGGCGGAAGGCTCCCGCTTCCGGCTATCGCAATCCGGCATCGCGGAGCAGGTCTGGAAGGGCGACCCGTTCGTCGCGGCGGACGCGCCCCATCTCTATGTTCCGCTGCGGCACCAGGAGAAAGTGATCGGCCTTGCGAAGCTGGGGGAGCGGAACGACGGGAAGCCGTACGGCGAGCGGGACGTCCAGGCGGCCCGGCTCCTATCCGGATACGCGGCGTCCGCGCTCGACACGGTGAGTCGCCTCGGCAGGATCGACAAGCTGTCGCTCCGGGACCCGGAGACCGGCGTCCATTCCGCCGCGTTCCTCGCGGATTACCTCGACAAGGAACTGCGCAAGGCCAACCGGTTCCACCGGCCGCTGTCGCGTGTGTTTTTACAATTAGAGAACCCGCACTTACGGGGGGGGGCGGCCCCGGCGCGCC
>JBFLWB010000004.1 GCA_040758155.1 Thermodesulfobacteriota bacterium | reverse complement strand
CAACGCCTGGCGGGGCTTGAGGAGAACCCTCGCCCCGGTCGCCCGCGGGTTTTTCCCCCCGGAGGTCGTCGTCCACGTCAAGGCTCTGGCGTGTGAACTGCCCGCCAACCTGGGCCTTCCGCTGTCCCGGATGAGCACCTCCGACGTGGCGGCTGAGGCAAGGCGCACCGGACTGGTGGCCCGGATCAGCGACAGCACCGTCTGGCGCTGGCTTTCCGAGGATGCGATCAAGCCCTGGCAGCATCGGTGCTGGATCTTTCCGCGCGACCCTCTCTTTGCCGCCAAGGCGACCCGGATTCTCGACCTCTATGAGCGGATCTTTGAGGGAAAAGAACTCAAGGACGACGAGTTCGTTCTTTCCGCTGACGAGAAAACTTCCATCCAGGGCCGCGCAAGGGTCCATCCTTCGGTTCCTGCGCATCCCGGCCAATCGATGCGGGTCGAGCACGGGTACCGGCGATGCGGCGCATGGGCGTACCTGGCGGCCCTCGATGTCTTTCGGGCAAAGATCTTTGGCCGGTGCGAGAAGAGTAACGGCATCGTTGCGTTCGAACGCCTGGTGGATCAGGTCATGGCCCAGTCGCCCTACAACGAGGCAAGGCGCGTGTTCTGGATCATGGACAACGGTTCCTCCCATCGCGGCGCGTCTTGCGTGAAACGCCTTGTGGAGAGATATCCCCGCATCGTCCCGGTTCACGGCCCCGTCCATGCCAGTTGGCTCAACCAGATCGAGATTTACTTCTCTATCGTGCAACGCAAGGTCCTCACCCCCAACGACTTCCCCTCCCTGGCGGCAGTCAGCGAGCGTCTATTTGCCTTCGAGCGCCATTACGAGGCGATCGCCAAACCGTTCGAGTGGAAGTTCACGCGCCACGACCTTGCAAGACTTCTCGCGAAGATGGCTCCCGTTTCCGCCGGATCGCGAGCGGCGGCGTGAAAATAAAATATGTTACCGAACTTATGAAATGGACCACTTAGCTTCAAACGCGGGACTAAGGGTTAAGTGTGTCCCCCGCCAGCTCGCGAGAAGGGCTAAGAGTGTCCTCCGCCAGCTACGGCACGATGGAGATGTTCGCCGGATCCCGGATGACCATCTCGAGGCGCCCCTTGTTGAGGGTCACCTCGCCCCGCGCCCGGACCTTCTTTCCCTTGAAGGCGGTCTCCGGAGCCTCCGGAAACAGGGAAAGGTCCTTCGCGGGAAGGACGAGCGTAAGGTACCGTTTCCAGTTCGGGTGGAAATTGAGGTAAAGCACAGCCGCGGTCCGGTGCGTACGGACGATCGTTCCCTCGACGACGATCCGCTCGTCGACATGCCGTTTCGCCTCCTCCCAGGGAACGGCGGTTTCGGGGAGGGCGCCGGAACGCTCCGCTGGACGCGCGCTCCGGGCGGAACGATCGTCCCCGGCCGGGTCGACGGGACGGTACCCCCGCTCCCGGGCTTTCCGGGAGAAATCCGCGTCCGAAAGTTCCGCCCGGGCCTTCAGGACCCACTCGATCTCCCGCGCGAGGTTTCCGCGCGGGGTATCGTCCAGGGCCCAGCCCTTATGGACGACGGCGTAGGCGCCTCCCCCGGAAGGGTACACCTCCACGCGGGAGGCTTTGCCCGAAAGCAGCCACCGGAGCTTCCCCGCTCCGGCGTCTTTCCACAGCCCTTCCCCATCCCGCCGGGCCCGGCTTTCCGCCGCGACGAACTCGGCCCGCCGCGAGAAGGGAAACCTCGTATAAGCGCGGGCCATCCCGGCGCGGATCATCTCGAGGTTCAGCAGGCGCCCGTCCGGAGGGGGGAGGTGCACGTACCGGAGGAGCCGGTCGTACCGGTCGCTCTCCTCCGCTCCTTTTTCCAACCGGACGGTTTTTCCCAGGCACAGGGTGGAAAGGTGCGCGGCCGACTCGTCGCCGTAATATTCCTTTCCGATGGTGGGATGGCTCCGCTCGGGGGCGTCGATGCCGATCAGGCGCACGGTCGAGGTCGCGCCGCCGACGACGACGCGCAGCGTGTCCCC
>JBFLWB010000003.1 GCA_040758155.1 Thermodesulfobacteriota bacterium | reverse complement strand
CGAGGGGGATCTCCGTCCCGTCGATCAGCAGGCGCATGCTGCGAAGATAATCCATCCCGGCGCGGGATGGCAACAGGATTCAGCGGATCCGTTCCCTCAACAGGCGGACGGCGTCGGAAACCATCTTCTCCGCGACCCGCCGTCCCTCGACGCGGTATGTCCCGTTCCGCAGCGCCTCGCGGATCTCCTCGATCCGCCGCTGGCGCGGCGCGGACAGGATGGCCACGGCGCTGCCGGCCTCGTCGATCAGGCGGCCCCAGTTCCCTTCGGATGTCGCGGTCAACGACCGGACCCTCTCACGCGGTCATTCCCTCCGTTTGCCATGCCGGCGCCCCCGCCGGTAGCTTTTATCGACCGGCGGAGCGGGAAACTTTACCGGCCGCCCCGCATTGGGTAAACTTTAGGGGATGAAGAAATCGCTGCTGATCGCCGAAGACGACGAGTCCACCCGTTCCCTCCTGCGAAAGGTGTTCGAGCGACCCGACCTGATCGTCCACGAAGCCCGCACCGGGGCGGAAGCGATCCGGACCATCGACCAGAACCCCGTAGACGTCGTGCTGACGGACCTGAAGATGCCCGGCCCGGACGGGCTCGCCGTCCTGGCCCACTCCCGCAAGACGCGTCCCGACGCCGAGGTCATCCTGATGACCGGCCACGCCACGGTCGAGTCCGCCGTCAACGCGATGAAGATGGGCGCCTTCCATTACATCACGAAGCCGTTCAGCGTGGACGAGGTCGCGCACCTCGTGGACCGGGTGCTCGAGCTGACCAGCGTGCGCAAGGAGAACGCGAGCCTCCGGACGCTCGCCCGGGGCCGCGGGGGACTGGAGCACATCATCGGGATCAGCGACCCGATCCGCGAGGTCCTCGCCCTGGTCCGGAAGGTCGCGGACACCAACTCCACGGTCCTGGTCACGGGGGAGAGCGGCACGGGGAAGGAGCTCGTGGCGCGGGCCATCCACTACCTCTCCCCGAGGGCGGACCGGATGCTCGTTCCCATCAATTGCTCCGCCATCCCCGCGGAGCTGCTGGAGAGCGAGCTGTTCGGCCACATGAAGGGGGCGTTCACGGGCGCGCACGCCAGCCGCCCCGGGAAGTTCGAGGCGGCCCACAACGGGACGATCTTCCTGGACGAGATCGGCGAGATGAGCCCCCACCTGCAGGTGAAGCTGCTCCGGGTCCTCCAGGAGAAGTCCGTCACCCCGGTCGGAGGGAACCGGCCGGTCCCCGTGGACGTCCGGGTCGTCGCCGCCACGAACAAGGACCTGGAGGAGGAGGTCGCCGAGGGGCGCTTCCGCGCGGACCTGTACTTCCGCCTCAACGTGATCCCCATCCGCATCCCTCCCGTGCGGGAGCGCAGGGACGACATCCCGGTGCTCGCGGCCCACTTCATCGAGCGGTACAACCGGGAGAAGGGGCGCTCCCTCGAGGGGATCCGGGAGGACGCCATGGAGATGCTGCAACGCTACCCGTGGCCGGGGAACGTGCGGGAGCTGGAGAACCTCGTCGAGCGGATCGTGGTGCTGAAGGGAAGCGGGTGGATCGAGGCGGCGGATCTCCCCGAGAAGATCCGCCGCTCGGAGAAGTTCCTCAAGACCGCCATTCCCGTCCTGGGCGAAAGCGGCCTCGATATCCGCACCGCGACCGCCGACTTCGAGACCGCCCTGATCCGGCAGGCGCTCCACCTGTCGGGGGGGAACAAGAACCGCGCGGCCACCCTGCTGGGGCTCAAGCGGACGACGCTCGTCGAGATGCTCAAGCGGAAGCAGATCGACGACCGGGAGCAGAGCCATTCCTCCAGTTGACCCGGATACCGCGGAAGGGCGGCTGGCGAGGGCCCGGAGGATGGAGGAGCTCGGCTACCTCGCCGGCGGGCTCGCGCACGACTTCAACAACCTCCTGACGGGGATCCTCGGCTACGCATCCTTCCTCCGGAACTCGCTCCCGGAAGGGAGCGGCGGCCGCGACGCGGCGGAGCAGATCGAGCGTTCCGCGCGGCGGGCGGCCGAGCTGACCCGCCGGATGCTCGAATGGTCGCGCCGGGGGTCGCCGGAGCCCCGCCCGGTGGAGGTCCGGCGCCTCGTCGAGGAGGCGGTCGGGGAGCTCTCCGCGGCGGCCGCCGGGAACGTGGAGATCCGCGCCGACCTGCGCGCGTCCCGGGATCGTGTGATGGCCGACCCGGACACGCTGGTCCGCGCGCTGATCCACCTGGCAGCCAACGCGTGCGAGGCCATGCCCGGCGGGGGGTTGCTGACGATCTCCACGGAGCCGTTCGTCTCCGACGGGAGCGTCGAGTTCGACGATGTCCCGGTCCCCGAGGGGGACTACGTATCCATCCGCGTGACGGACAACGGGCGCGGCATCCCCCCACCCATCCGGGAGAAGGTGTGCGAGCCGTTCTTCACGACGAAGCCCGAAGAAGGGATGGCGGGGCTCGGACTCCCGATGGTCTGCCGCTGCGTCCGCAGGCACGGCGGATTTTTCCGGCTGGAAAGCCGGGAGGGGGAAGGCACCACCGCGCAGATCCTGCTTCCGATCCAACCGTCAACAGATTGACGCTCCCCCGGAGGAATTGACGGTTTCCCCCCCGCCGCCGTTCCGTTCCTGACATTTTTCCTGAATAAAATCATTTAGTTAGTATTTTCAAACCCATGGCATGCCGCTTGCTCGCTTTCCGGGTGCTGTCGAACGCCGCACCCCATACGCGAGGTAGCCGCCATGTTGCAGGCAAATGCAGAGAGCACGCTCCGGAAATCCCGCAAGCCGGCGAGGAAGCGCCGCTCCCTGGACCGGGAAAGCGTCGTCACGGAATTCCTCCCCGGGATCCGGATCCAGGCGATGCGGCTCAAGATGCGGCTGCCTTCGCACATCGAGGCGGACGACCTGGTCAGCTCCGGCGTCCTCGGGCTGCTCGACGCGATGGAGCGGTACGACGCTTCGCGCGGAATCAAGTTCCGGACCTACGCCGATTTCCGGATCCGCGGCGCCATGCTCGACTACCTGCGGGAGATGGACTGGTTCCCGCGGTCGGTGCGTCAGCACTCCACCCGCCTGCAGGCCGCCTACTCCCGGCTCGAGAACGTCCTGGGCCGCCCGCCGGAAGAGGAGGAAGTGGCGGCGGATCTCGGGATCTCCGTCGACGAACTGCGCAAGCAGCTCGCGATGTTCACGGGGGTGACGGTCTTCTCGCTCGACGCCATCCAGGACGAGGACGAGGAGACCGGGGCCGGCATGCGGCAGCTCCTGGCCGAAGCGGCCAGGGAGGAAAGCCGCGAGGAGGAGCTGACCCGCGAGCTGAAGGACCTGCTGGGCCGGGCGATCGACATGCTGCCCGAGCGCGAGAAACAGCTCATCGCCTTCTACTACTACGAGGACCTGACGCTCCGCGAGATCAGCCGGATCTTCAACCTGGGCGAGCCGAGGATCTGCCAGCTCCACGCCCAGGCCGTGCTGCGGCTGAAAGGGAAGCTGAAGCGTCACTTCAAGTAAGGGGCGCCTCCCTTGGGAGGCAGCTCCGGCTGCCCCCGAAGGACCTCCCCCACCACCCCCAGCGGCGAGGCGGCCGG
Organism: Thermodesulfobacteriota bacterium; assembly: GCA_040758155.1. Classification (NCBI taxonomy): domain Bacteria; kingdom Pseudomonadati; phylum Thermodesulfobacteriota; species Thermodesulfobacteriota bacterium. The sequence goes on along the minus strand of JBFLWB010000003.1, from coordinate 7,615 downwards.
CACGAACGGCCGCTTCCCGGCCTCTGTAACTTCCAGGTCGTCCCCCAGCGTTCCCATCGCGCGGCGGAGGTTCGCTCCCGCGACGAGGTAGTCGCGCCGGGCGCGCGCCAGGTTCCCCTGCGCCTGGGCCAGGTTGAGCTGCGCGTCGTCCACTTCCAGGCGCGTCATCACCCCGTACTCGTACCCCTTCTCCGCCATCGAGACGAGCCGCTCGGCCTGCTCGACCGTGCCGGACAGCGCCGCCACCGTCTCGCCGGATTCCCGCACCGCGTTCACGGAGTCGCGGACCTCGAGCGCGATGGCGTCCAGCAGCCGCGCCTCCTCGATCCTTAAGGACGCGCGGTCGCTGTTCGCCTGCGCGACGCGCCCCCGCGTCCGCTGGCCGTCGAACAGCGTCCACGTCGCGAACACTCCGGCCGACCAGACCCGCCCGTCGACCTCGAACAGGTCGAAATCGATGTCCTGCCAGCCGAGCGTCCCCTGGAAGTCCAGCCGCGGCCGGTTCCCCCCCTTCGCGACCGTCACCAGCTCGCCGGCGATCGCGGCCCGGTTGCGGACATCGGACAGCTCGGGGCGCTTTTCGAGCGCGACGGCCAGCGACTGTTCGTAATCGGGATACGGCGCGACGCGGACGGAGAGGTCCCCCGCCGCGTCCGCCTCCCGCTCCCCGCGCCCGATGAGGAAGCGCAGCCGCTCCCGGCTCGTCCGGACCAGGTTCCCGGTCCGCAGCACTTCCGGCAGGGAGTTCTTCAGCGCCACCTCCGCCACGAGCACGTCGTAGTCGGTGGCGGTCCCCGCCAGGAATTTCTTCCGCGCCTCGTCGAGGTGCCTCGCCCGCTGGTCGCGGGTACGCTCCGCGATGCGGGAAAGCTCCCGCGCCAGCAGCACGTCGTGGAACGCCGCGAACACCTCCCGCAACGCCGCCTGGCGGGCGGTGCGGATCCGCTCCTCCGCCGAGGCGAGACCGAACTTCGCCGCCCGGATCCCGGCGGACACCGTCCCGGAGGAGTAGAGCGGCTGCGAGAGGCCGAGCTGCGCGGCGTACCGCGTGCTCCGCTCCGCCCCGGGGGTCAGCGCCAGGCTCCCGTCGTACGCCCGGGCCGCGCTCGCCGCGCCGGTGAGCTGCGGCAGCGCCGCCGCCCGCTCTTCGACGTATCTCCCCGTGCCGCGGGTTCGCTCCTCCTCCGCCGCCAGGATGTCCCGGTTGCTCTCCAGCGCCGCCCGGAGCGCGCCGTCGAGCGTGTACGCTTCGGCCCCGGCCGCGGGCCCTTCCGCGGCGGCCGCGCTCCGCGGAAGGAGCGCCGCGCCCGCGCAGAGCGCCAGCAGCAGCGCCGCCGCGGCGGGCGATTTCCCCTCCCACTTCCGCCGGACCCAGCTACCGAAATCGTCCAGCAGCGTGTAGACCACCGGAACCACCAGCAGGGTGAGCAGCGTGGAGGTGATCAGCCCTCCGATGACGGCGCGCGCCATCGGCGCCCGCATCTCGGCTCCCGCGCCCAGCGCCAGGGCGAGCGGGAGCATGCCGAAGATCATCGCCAGCGTCGTCATCATGATCGGGCGCAGCCGCGTGCGCCCCGCGGCGATCACCGCCTCCGCCCGCTCCATCCCCCGGCCCCGGAGGACCTTGGCGTAATCGACCAGGAGGATGGCGTTCTTCGTCACCAGCCCCATCAGCAGGATCAATCCGATGAGCGACATGATGTTGAGCGTGTCCCCCGTCAGGAACAGCATCCCCGCCATCCCGACGACGGAAAGCGGCAGCGAGAGCATGATCGCCAGCGGGTCGATAAACGATTCGAACTGCGCGGCCAGGATCAGGTAGACGAAGATCACGGCCAGCAGGAGCGCCTCCCCCATGTACCCGAACGACTCGACCATATCCTCCCCCTCCCCGGAGAACACCACGCGGTACCCCGGGGCCATGTCCATCCGGGAGGCGGCCTCCCGGACCTTCTCCATCGCCTCGCCCAGCGGAAGGCCGTCGAGGTTGGCGGAAACGACTACCTGGCGGGTGAGATCCTGCCGGTTGATCTCGGACGGCGTTGCGCTCAGGCGATACCGGAGCAGCTCGGACAGCGGCACCAGCCCCGGCTCCCCCCCGCCCGCAGGAACCGCCACGCGGAGCAGCGCGACCTGGGACGGCTCCACCCGGAGATCTTCGGGAAGCCGCACGCGCACGTCCACCGCGTCGCCGTCCTGATCCTCGTACGTCGTGGCCACCTGTCCGCCCACCAGGGCCCCCACCGTCCGGGAAACCGTCCCCGTGTTCACGCCGAGGTCCGCCGCCCTCTCCCGGTCCACCACGAGGCGGTACTCGGGGATGTCGTGCTCCAGCGTGACCTCCAGGTCGACGAGCCCGGGGATCCGGTACATCTCCGCCTTGAGCTGCGCCGCATACCGCTTCAGGAGGGCGATGTCCTCCCCGCGGATGTTGACCAGCAGCGGCTTGTCTCCCGACATCCGTCCGACCTCCACGATCGAGGGGACGATCCCCGGAACCGCGAGAAGCCGCGACCGCACCTCCCGCTGGATCGCGGCCTGGTCCCGCGCGCGCTCCTTCTTCTCCTTGAGCTTGACGTAGATCATCCCGTCCCGGACCGTCCCGGTATCCCCGGCCCCGATGGTCGCGAAGGTGTGCTCCACCTCCGGCATCTTCCGGAATTCCCCCACGAGCAGCTCCAGGCGGTCCGTCGTCTCCCCGATCGAGGCGTTGGGCGCCGTCCTGAAGTTCACCTGGAACTCCGCGCGGTCGTACTCGCTGAAGAACTCGCTCTTGAGGCCGGCGAACACGCCGACTCCCCCGAAGAAGGCCAGCGTGGCCAGGGCGACCACGATCCAGCGATGATCCAGCGCCCAGGCGATCACCCGCCGGTACCGGTCGGCCGACAGGTCGAACCAGGCGTTGAACCGGTCCAGGAGCCGCGCCACCGGGTTGCGCTTCCCGGTCCGCCCGATGTCGGGGTCGTGCCAGCGCGACGACAGCATCGGATCGAGGGTGAAGGAGACGAACAGGGAGACCAGGACCGCGAAGGTGACGGTGATGCCGAACTGGAAGAAGAAGCGCCCGACGATCCCTTTCATGAACGCCACCGGGACGAAGACGGCCACGATGGAAAAGGTGGTGGCGAGCACCGCCAGCCCGATCTCGGAGGTCCCGAACGCCGCGGCCTCGAAGTGGTCCCGCCCGCTTTCGAGATGCCGGACGATGTTCTCCCGGACCACGATGGCGTCGTCGATGAGCAGGCCGATGGCCAGCGACAGCGCCATCAGCGTCATCACGTTGAGCGTCATCCCCATGAAGTTCATGACGATGAAGGACGAGATGACGGAGATGGGGAGCGTCAGCCCCGTGATCACCGTGGAGCGCCAGGAATTCAGGAAGCAGAACACGATGAAGATGGTGAGGATCCCTCCGAGGACCAGCGTCTCCTGCACGTCCGCCACCGACTCCCGGATCATGATCGAGGCGTCCCGCACCATCTCGATGCGCGTCCCCTCCGGAAGCTCGGGCTGGATGCGCCCGATCTCCCGCTTCACCGCGTCGACCACCGCGACGGTGTTGGCGCCGGACTGCTTCGTGACGTTGAGCGCCACGGCCGGCACGCCGTTCACCAGCGCCAGCGACCGCTGCTCCTCGATGCCGTCGGTCACCGACGCAACTTCCCCCAGCGGCACGGGCCGTCCTCCCCGATGGGCCACCACCATGCCGCGGAACTCCTCGACGGCCGCGGGCTTCCCGGAGACGCGCAGCGGATACTCGGCGCCTCCGCGCGTCAGGCGCCCCAGCGGGGTGTTGACGTTCTCCCCGGCCAGCCCCGCGATGACCTCGTCCACCGTCATCCCGAGCGATTCGAGGCGCACCGGGTCGACGTCCACGTTCACCTCGCGTTTCGACGCGCCCACGAGGTCGACCTTCCCGACGCCCGGGATGTTCTCGAACCGCCGCCGGATCTTCTTCTCCACCAGGCTGGTGAGCTCCTTCCGGCCGAGCCGCTCCGAACGCATCGCGAGCGACACGACGGGCATCGCCCCGAAATCGAGCTTCTGGACGATCGGCTCCTCGATCCCGTCCGGCAGCTCCCCCCGGATCGCGCTCACCTTCGCGCGGGTCTCCTGCGCCGCGTCGTTGATGTTTACCTCGAGCCGGAACTCCACCACGACGCTGGAGACGCTCTCCCGGGACGTGGAGAACACCCGCTTCACCCCGGCGATCGGGTTGACCGCCTCCTCGATCCGCTTGGTGACCTCGCGCTCCACGCTCTCCGGAGAGGCCCCGGGGAACTTCGTGACGACGGTGACCACGGGGATCTCGACGTCGGGGAACATGTCCACCGCCAGCCGCTTGTAGGAGAAGGCGCCGAGCGTCACCAGCGACAGCATGAGGACCGCGGCGAAGATCGGGCGCCTGATGGAAACGTCGGAAAGCAGCATGGGTCAAATCCCCCGCGCGGCGGAAACATTCAGGGCGTCGCCGTCCTTCACGTTGAAGGCGCCGCGGGTGACCACCGTCTCCCCCGTCCGCAACCCCGCCGAGACCTCCACGGTCTCCTCCCGCGTCTCTCCCGTCTCCACGCCGCGGAGGCGCGCCACGTTGTCCTCGACGACGAACACCGTCGCCTTCCGGCTTGCGGCGTCCCAGGACTGCAGCGCGTCGCGCGGGACGAGAACGACCCCCTTCCTCTCCCCCGTCACGATACGCCCCTTGACGAACAGGCCGCCCTTCAGGACCTCGGGAACGTTGGGCACCTCCGCGACCACCCGCACGGAGCGGTCGCCCGGGGTCACCGAGGGATTGATCCAGGTGACCTTCCCCCGGAAGGCCTTCCCGGGGAACGCGTCGGTCGTAAACCGCAGCGGCATCCCCGGCCGCAGCCGGGACATCTCCATGGACGGAACAGTCGCGGTGAGCTCGAGCATCCGGTTGTCCACGACCCGGAAAACGACCTTCTGCATCTCGCCCACGAGGTCGCCGACGTTGACCAGCCGCTCCTCGACGATCCCGTCGAGCGGCGCCCGGATCACGGCCTTCGTGAGCCGCGTGGCGATCTGGGCGACGTCCTCGCGCGCCGCCGCCACCTGCGCCTCCGCCGCCGCGATCCTTGCGGCGGCCGCCTCACGCTGCGTCACCGCGTCCTCCATCCCCTGTCGGGTGATCAGCCCCGCTTCGGAAAGCCGCAGCGCCCGCTCGTGCTCCCGCTCCGCGCGGCTTCCCGCCGCCCGGGCCTCGAGCAACCCTGCCTTCGCCATCTCCAGGGCGGCGCGGGCCTTCTGGAGCGCCGCCTCGCCTTCCCGCGTGTCCACGGAAAGGAGCGGATCCCCCTTCCGGACCCGGGCCCAGTCGTGCACGTGGATCTTCGACACGAGCCCTCCGTACTCCGACTTGATCTCGGCCTGGTACTTCGGCGCGAGGGTCCCTACGACGTCGATCCCCTCCTCGACGTCGCCGGCCGACGCCTGCGCGGCGTCCACCGCGACGGGCGGCTTTCCGGCGGAGCCTCCCTCCCCGCGGCTCGCGCTCCCGTCCGACGAGCAGCCCGAAACGGCGACCAGCAGCGCCAGCAGCGCCGCTCCGGGAAACGACTTCCGGCTCATCTCTCCTTCCCCTTTCCCCGGGCCCCGTTCCCGGCGATCCCTTCGAATATAACGTCGAGCATCCGCTCGATCCCCTTGCGCCCGACTGCCTGGGAGGGCCGGCAAAGCTCCAGCTCCATGACCACGTTGACGGCCCCTGCCACGACCCACATCATGTCCGCCGGATTCCCCCTGCGGATCTCCCCGCCGCGGATCCCGTCTTCGAGCACCCGGATCACGCAATCCTGAAAGCGGAGATGGACCGCGTCGAAATCGACGAACGGAGCGCCCTGAGGCGGGCCGTAGTAGAACGAGAACAGAATCCGCGCCAGGTCCAGATTCCGGACGAAATCGTCGTACGCGTACAGGCAGATGCGCGACAGGCGCTCCCGGCAGGTGCCCTTCTCCCTCATCACCGACTCGATCCGCCCGACGAACCCGTCCAGCGGGCCCTGCATCAGGTCGCGGTATATTCCTTCCTTGCTGCGGAAGTAGTAGTACATGGCGGGCTTGGTCACGCCCGCGCGCTCCACGATCTCCCGGACGGTGGTCGCCGCGTACCCCTTGCTCGCGAAGAGCGCCGCCGCGCTCCCCAGGAGCCTTTCGCGAACGTCGGCCATCCTTCCCTCTCCCCGGCTTCCGCCGCCCCCTGAACTTACCTACCGGTAAGTATACCCGCTGCGCAAGCGGCGTCAAGCCGGAAAGGCAGGCCGGGGAGTCGGTCAGGGAATCATTGCTATCTGGAGTTTTAGTGTTACAATGCTTCCGAGTTCATTTCTCGATAGTCTCGTTCGGCGCGGAGGATCCCCCGAAGATGCCCGTCGCCTTCCACCCGCATCTCCCCCTCGAGACGTCCTATACGCACATCGCCTCGCGCTTCGACGAGCGCCACAAGGCGCTGTGGCTCATCCTCGACCCGAAATACCGGCCGTGCTTCTATTTCGAGCTGCTCACCGAGCTTCGGCATTTTCTCGCCTGCGTGGAGCGGCTGGCCGACGGCGACGAGGAGGCGCAGCGCGCCATCCGCTACTTCGTCGTGGCGTCCAACACGCCGGGCGTGTTCAACCTCGGCGGAGACCTCGATCTGTTCTCCCGCTGCGTGACGACCGGCGACGACGTAACCCTGCGGAAATACGCCGTCGCCTGTATCGACACCCTGTACCCGTACATCGTCGGGTTCCATCTCCCTCTCACCACCGTCGCGCTGGTGCAGGGAAACGCCTTCGGCGGAGGGCTCGAGGTGGCGCTGGCGGCCGACCTGATCGTCGCGGAAAAAAGCGCCCAGATGGGGTTCCCCGAGGTGCTGTTCAATCTCTTCCCGGGGATGGGGGCGTACAACCTGCTCCAGCGCCGCCTCGGCGTGCCCCGCACGGAACGGATGCTGCTGAACGGGAAGATGTATCGCGCGGAGGAGATGTACGCGGAAGGGATCGTCGACGTTCTCGCGGAGGATGGGGAGGGGGAAAACGCCCTGTACGGTTATATCGTCCGGAACGAGGGGAAGCAGAACGCCCGCGAAGGTGTCCAGCGGGTCCGCAGGAAACTCGCCCCCGTCCGGTACGAGGACATGCTGGCGGTCGGCGAGATCTGGGTCGACACCGCCATGCGGGTCGGTCCGCGGGAGATCCGGCTTATGGAGCGGTTGACGAGGGCCCAGGAGCGGTCAGTGGCCCGGATGCATTCCCCCACCGGCCCTCCAGGGAGCGATACCGCCTGAGGCGACCCGCTCAAGAGACGGCGGATGTCCGGCTTCCCCGGAAACGTTCCAGTTCGACCCGTGCGCGCGAGAACTCCTCCTTGACCTTCTCTAGATGTTCCCATCCCCGGGCCTCCAACTCCGGCGCGCCGATCCCGGAGAACCGTTCACAGGCGCGCATCAGCGCGACCGCCCCGATCTGGCCGGCGTTCCCCTTCAACGCGTGGGCGGCCTGGCGGACGGCGGCCACGTCCCCCTGGGGCACTCCACGCTCGAGCTCTTTCAACCGCTCCTTGCTCCCCTTCATGAAGGTCCACACCAACCGCAGAACGAAGTCCTTTCCCGACA
>JBFLWB010000002.1 GCA_040758155.1 Thermodesulfobacteriota bacterium | reverse complement strand
GGGAGCTATTCCGGATCCTCAAGCCGGGCGGGACCGCCGTCGTCACGACGCCCAACATCCTGAACCTGAACAGCCGCCTGAAGGCCTTTGCGACCGGTTTCCCCGTGCTGTGCGACCCGCTGCCCATCTCGAGCGACAATCCTCAGGACAGCCACGTCCACCCCGTCTCCTACTACTACCTCGCCTACATCCTCCGGAAAGCGGGATTCCGGGAAGTGCGGATGCACACGGACAAGCACAAGCGCAGCGCGATGGCGCTGGCGTGCCTCCTCTACCCCGCCGTGAAGCTGCTGGAGATCCCCGTCTTCCGCCGGATGGAGCGAAAGAACGCGGCCGTGTTCGACGAGAACCGCCCTATCCTCTCCGCCATCAACGATGCGCCCATGCTCCTGGGCCGCACGCTGATCGTCGAGGCCGTGAAGTAGGTCACCGGCTCCCGGCGTGGTCCCGCGCCACCAGCATGTAGATGGACGGGACGACGAACAGCGTGAACAGGGTCCCGACGAACATCCCGCCGACCAGCACCAGCCCGATGGAGTTCCGCGCGGCCGCCCCCGCTCCCGAGACCAGCGTCAGCGGGAAATGCCCCGCGATGGTCGCAGCGCTGGTCATCAGGATCGGGCGCAGGCGGATCAGGGCCGCCTGGCGCACCGCGGCCTGCTTCGACTCCCCCTGGAGCTGCAGTTTGTTCGCGAACTCCACGATCAGGATGCCGTTCTTCGAGACCAGCCCGACCAGCGTCACCAGCCCGACCTGCGAGTAGATGTTCAGGGTGGTGGTCCATCCGCTCGTCCAGAACGGGACGTTCGGATCGGGGATCTTCAGGAACGTGAAGAGGAGCGCCCCGAAAACAGCCAGCGGCACCGATCCCGCCAGGATGACGAAGGGGTCGCGGAAGCTGTTGAACTGGGCCGCCAGCACCAGGAAGATCAGGAGGATGGCCAGGTTGAAGGCGGGCAGGAACTTCGCCCCCTCCGTGCGGAGCTGGCGCGATTCGCCGGTGTAGTCGATGACGTACCCCCTGGGCAGGATCTTTCCCGCCTCGTCCTCCAGGAAGCGCAGCGCCTCGTCCAGCGGCCGGACGGCCACTCCGCTGATCTTGACGGCGTTCAACTGCTGGAACCGGTTCAGCGAGCGGGGGACGACCGAATCGCGCAGGTCGGCGATGGTGCTCAGCGGGATCAGCCCGCCGTTCGGGCCGGTGACGTGCACGTCCCGAAGCTGCGACGGATTGAGGCGGCCGATCCGCTGGATCTGCGGAATGACCTTGTAGCTGCGCCCGGAGATGTCGAACCGGTTCACGAAGTCGCCGCCGACCAGCCCGGCCAGGTCCCCCGCGACCGCCTCCAGGTTGAGCCCCAGCGACGCCACCTTGTCCCGGTCGATCACGAATTCGGTCTGCGGCTGGTCGACCTTGACGTCGATCAGCGGCGGGAACGCGAACATCCCGCTCCCGATGGCCTTCTCGCGAAGCCGCTCGGCGAACTCGAGGATCTGCCCGGTTTCCGCCGTCGACGCGAGGATGAACTCGACGGGGAAATCGCCGCCTCCCGGCAGGGCGGGAGGGGTCGTCGGGAAGATCCGGATGCCGGGGATCTTCTGCAGCTTCTCCTGGACGCTCGGCAGGATCTTGAAGATGTCGCGCTCCCGTTGATCCCACGGCTTGACGACCATCCCGCCGAATCCGAAGCTCGGAAAGGTCACCTGGAAGGTGTATTCCGTTTCCGGCTCGCTCATGAAGACCCGGTTAACCTCGGCGGCGAAGAGGCTGTTCTGGTCCAGGGTGGATTCGGCGGACGCGTCGAGGATGCCGAAGATGACGCCCTGGTCCTCCATCGGCGCCAGCTCCTTGGCCGACATGAGGAACATCGGCGCCCCCGCGAGGGAGACGGCGATCCACACCGTGTACACCGCCGGCCGCGCAGCGAGCGTCCTGTCGAGCAGGCGGCCATATACGCTCTTCAGCCGCTCGAAATCGCGCGAGATCCGGCGGGCCAGACCGTGCTCCTCCACGTCCGGCTTCAGCAGCCGGGCCGACATGAGCGGGGAGAGGGTGAGCGCGACGATCCCGGAGATGGCGACCGTTCCCGCCAGGGTGAAGGCGAACTCCCGGAAGAGCGACCCGGTCAGCCCCCCCTGGATGCCGATCGGCAGGTACACCGTCGCAAGCGTGACGGTCATGGCGATGACCGGTCCGACCAGCTCGCGGGCCCCGGTCAGCGCCGCGTCCAGCGGCGTCATCCCCCCCCGGATGTGGCGCTCCGCGTTCTCCAGCACGACGATGGCGTCGTCGACGACAAGGCCGACCGAAAGGACGATGGCCAGCAGGGTGAGCAGGTTCAGGGTGAACCCGAAGGCCTGCATCAGGAACACGCCGCCGACCAGCGACAGCGGGATCGCGATGGCCGGGACCAGCACCGCGCGGAAGGAGCCGATGAACAGGAAGATGACGATCATGACGATCGCCAGCGTGTCGCCGAGCGTCTTGAGCACCTCGCGGATGGCGCTCGAGATGTAGTCGGTGGCGTCGTAGGCCACGCGGGCGTCCATCCCGGTCGGCAGCTCCTCCCGGATCGATTCCATCTCCCTCCGCACCAGCTTGATGACGTCGAGCGCGTTGGCGTTCGGAAGCGGCCAGATCCCCATGAACACCGCGGTCTGCCCGGAGAATCGGACCTCGGTGTCGTAATCCTCCGCCCCCAGCGCCACGTCTGCGATGTCGTCGAGCCGGACCACCACCCCGTTCCGCTCCCGCACCACCAGCCGCCGGAACTCGCCGGCCGTCTCGAGGTTGGTGTCGGCGGTGAGGTTGACCTGGATGTACTCCCCCTTGCTCCGGCCGAGGGCGGCCAGGAAGTTGTTCGCCGCCAGGGCTCGTCGTACCTGCGCCGGGCTGATGCCGAGCGCCGCCATCCGGTCGGGCTTGAGCCAGATGCGCATGGCGAAGGTGCGCGCGCCGAGGATGTCCGCTCGCTGCACGCCCCGCAGGGCGGACAGGCGCGGCTGGACGACGCGCGTGAGGTAGTCGGTGATCTCGTTCTGCTGGAGGATGCCGGAGCTGAAACTGAGGTACGCCGACGCGAACCGGCTGTCCGCGGACTCGATGTTGATGGTCGGGACCTCCGCCTCCGGGGGAAGGTCCCTCCGCACCTGGTCCACCTTGGAGCCGATCTCCGCCAGCGCCTTGGTGGAATCGTAATTGAGGCGCAGGCGCACGGTGATCGTGGAGAGGCCGAGGGCGCTCTGCGATTCCATGTACTCGATGCCGTCCGCCGCGGCGATGGCGCGCTCCAGCGGCGTCGTGACGAACCCGCGCACCAGGTCCGCGCTCGCCCCGACGTACACCGTGGTCACGGTCACCGTCGCGTTCTCGCTGCGGGGGTACTGGCGGACGTTCACCGTCCGCATGGCCTGGATCCCGGCGATGACGATCAGCAGGTTGACCACGATCGCCAGGACTGGGCGGCGGATGAACAGGTCGGTGAACTTCATCGGTCACCCGTCCGGCGGCCGGGGAGCGATCCGGAATCTGGGGGCGAGGCGGTTGTCGACCGTCACCGCCTGGCCGTTGCGCAGCTTGAACACTCCGGTGCTGACGACGGCTTCCCCTTTCTTCAACCCCTCCGTGACGGCTACGAAGTCGCCCCGCTTCTCGCCGAGCCGCACGAAGAGCTGGCGGGCCGCCTTTCCGCCCTTCCCGTCCCCGGCATCCTCGACGACGAAGACCGAGTCGCCGTAAGGCGCATGGAGGACGGAAGTGGCCGGAAGCACCACGACCTTCTCCCGGGCGGGAAGGACCACCCGGGCCGTCACGTACATCCCCGGCCGCAGCGCCTCCCCCGGGTTCTCCAGCGTCGCCTGCACCCGAACGTTGCGCGTTTCCGCGTCCACCAGCGGGTTGACCGTCGTGATGCGGCCGGAAATCTCCCGGCCCGGAAGCGCGTCGCTGGAGACCCGGACCGGGAGGCCGGCGCGCAGCCGGCCCAGCTCCTGCTGGGGAAGGGCGAAGTCGACGTAAATGGGATCGAGAGTCTGCAGCGTGACGACCGGGTCGCCCTCCCTCAGGAACTGGCCGAGGTTCGCCTGACGGATGCCGATACGGCCGGCGAAGGGCGCGCGGATCGCCTTCTTCGCGATGGTCGCGCGGAGGGAGTTCGCCTGGGCCACCGCCTGCCGGTGGGCCGCCTCCGCGGCATCGTAGTCCGCCCGCGAGATGATGTTGCGCTCCAGCATCTCGATGTCGCGCGCGAGGTCGGACAGCGTCTTCTTCTCCTGCGCCTCGGCGCCGGGAAGCTGCGCCTCCTCCACGCTGGTATCCTGCCGCACCAGCAGGTCTCCCTTTTTCGCCCTGCCTCCCGATTCGAACGCGATCTCCACGACCTTCCCGGCGGTCTCGGCGGCCACCGTGACCCCCTGCACCGCGACAAGCGATCCCACCGCCGAGAGCGAGACCTCCCAGGATTCCTCCGCCGCCGCGGCGACGGTCACCGTCTCCGGGGGAGGGACCATCTTTTTCCCCTGCTCCACCATTGCCCGGATCTGGAGGATCTTGACGGCGGCCAGCGCGGCGAGAACGAACGCCAGCCCGAGAACGGATGCCAGGATGCGTTTCTTCATTTCGGGAACGTCCCCTCTTCGCGATTCCACCATCCGCCCCCGAGCGCCTGGAAGAGCCCGGCGGTGTCCGCGAACCGCGCCGCCTGCGCCTGGACCAGCAGCATCCGGGCGAGGTGATACTGCCGCTGCGCGTTGAGCAGCGAGAAATAGCTGGCCGCGCCGATATGGAACTGCGCCTTCGCGATCTCCAGCGACTCGCGCGCGGCCGCCTCCGCCTCCGACTGCGCCTTGAGCGTCATCGCGTCGTATTCCAGCGCCCGAAGAACGTCCGCCACCTCCCGGAACGCCTGCAGCACCGTCTCCCGGTACAGCGCCGCCGACTCGTCGAAGCCGGCGATCGCGGCGCGGCGGATCGCCGCCAGCTCGCCGCCGCGGAAGACGGGCTGCAGGAGGCCCGCCCCCAGCCCCCAGACGGCGGTACCGGGACGGAACAGGTCGCCTGCCCGCGTTGCCTCCGTACCGTACCGTGCGGAAAGCGTGACTCGCGGATAGAGGTCCGCCGTGGCGACGCCGACCGACGCGCTCGCCGCGTGCAGCAGCTCCTCCGCGGAGCGGATGTCGGGACGCTGCCGCGCCAGCGAGGAAGGAAGGCTGACGGGAAGCTCCCCGGGCAGGCGCAGCCCTTCCAGGGAGAACTCCGGCATCTCCGCCGCGTCGCCCGGGAGCCTGCCGGCGAGGACCGCAAGCAGATGCCGCGTCTGCTCGAGCCGCTTCCCGATGGAGGGGAGATTCGCCCGCGACTGCGCCAGGAGCGCCCGCTGGGCGAGCACGTCCGCGCGCGTCGCCCCGCCCAGCTCGAACTTCTTTTCGATCATCGCAAGGTACTCTTCCTCGATGGCGACGACCTCCCGCGTCGCGTTGAGCTGGCCGCGCAGCGACGCCTCCCGGACCGCCGCGGTCACGATATTGGAGGCGAGCGTGAGGTACGCCCCCTCGAGCCGGTACCTCCGGTATCCCACCTGCGCCTGCAGCGCCTCCAGCTCGCGCCGCGTCCCGCCGAACAGGTCGAGCGCGTACGACAGGTCGACCGATGCGTTATAGAGGGTGAAGGGGTTGGGGCGGGCTCCCGCCTGTCCGAAGGACGCCCCCGAGATCCGCTGCCGGGACCCCGATGCGGAGGCGTCGACATCGGGAAGCAGGTCGCCCGACCGGGCGCGCCGGATCTCCTGCGCCCGCCGCAGCGACGCCTCTGCCGCGTCCAGCGTCGGGTTGTTCGCGAACGCCTCCCGGATCCACCGGTCCAGCGCCTCGGAGCCGAACCGCTCCCACCAGCGGAATGGGACCTCGCCGCCCGGGATGAACCTCTGAACGGCGCCGCCGGTCCCTGCCGCGCCGGCCGTCTCCAGGAGATGCGCACTCCCCGTATAGGAAGAAGCGGCGGGAGCGTCCGGCTTCCGGAAATCCGGGCCGACGGCGCACCCGCCGATAAGCATCCCCACGGCGACCGCCGACGAGACCGCCGCCCATCCGTTATATGCATGAAGCCGGCCCAAGGTATGCGATTCCTCCACAAGTATCCCTTGGGATGCTTCCCGCCGGATCCGGGATGCCGGGTCAGACCCAGTATTCCGGGTATTTCCTCGAATCGGGGAGGTTGTTGAACAGAAGCGCCACTGCAAGCAGCACCAGCGCTCCCGCCCCGACGGGCAGCAGCGCGTAGGAATAACCCAGCGCGTGGATCTTCGGCCCGCCGATCACGGCGATCAGCGACGTCGCCCCTGCGGGCGGATGCAGCGTCCTGGTGGCGTGCATGGCCGCGATGGCGGTCCCCACGGCCACGCCGGCGGCCAGCCACATCCATGGGGCGAGCAGCTTGAAGACGGTCACGCCCACGAGGGCCGAGAGGACGTGCCCGCCGACCAGGTTCCTCGGCTGCGCCAGCGGGCTCTTGATGGCCCCGAAGATCAGCACCGCCGAGGCGCCGAAGGACGCGATGATCAGGAGGCGCCCCGTCCCCGCCACGAAGCGGTCGTTCAAAAACGCCACCGCGGCGATCCCGGCGATCCCCCCCAGCCAGGACAGCAGGATCTCCCGCGAGGAAACCCGCGGAGGACTCTGCGTGTTCCCCTTCATCTTGCGGAGGTAGCTCAGGAGCATTTCGTCAGCTTCATCATCGCGTTCACGATATCGTCCCGGGCGAGGATCCCGATGAGGCGGCCCTCCGCGTCCGTCACGGGCAGGCGGTTCACCCGGCGGCCCGCCAGCAGGTCGGCCATCTCCGCGAGCGTCGTCTCTGCGGCGACCGTCACGGCCGGGGAGGTCATGATCTCCCGGGCGGCCATTCCCCGGACCCTCAGGCACATGCATCCGTTCGCCCGCAGGCATCCGGTCATGAGGGTCATGATGCTTCCTTCCCTTCCGCCCAGCGCCCGCCGCATCACGTCCTTTTCGGAGATGATCCCGAGGACCTTCCCCTGCGGATCGACGACGGGCACGCCGGAGACGCCCGCCGCGCTCATGGTCCCGACGACCTCATCCAGGGAATCCCCGGGTCGCACCGCGGTGACGGACCGGGTCATGATGTCGCGCGCCTTCACCGACCGGGTGAACCGCTCGACCGCGAGGCGAAACGCGACCCCGTACATCTCCTTGAAATCGCCCGGAGTGATGTCGATGTAAGACGAAAGGGATTTCATGGCCTCCATGACGTCGGCGTCGGTGAGCCCCGGCACGGGCATCCCGTTTCCGCTCAACCTCGGCTTCTTTTCCATGCGGGGGAGGATACCAGCAACGATCCGCGATGTCGAACGGAAACGCCCGACGGGGAATAACTAAAGAGTTTCGATGAACTTCCGATATATGTCGACAGGGAGCATATCTCGTGCCGGGGAAAGGTACCGCCATGAAACTGACGCTTTCGAAAAAGATGTACGGCCTGGTCGGGATCATGTCGCTCATCATGATCGTCGGCACGGCCGGAGCCGTCCTGTCGGTCCGGTGGCTTCTGGGCCACTACGAGACGCTGGTCCGCGTCGACGTCGCGCGGTACTCCGCCTCCATGGAGTCGGAGGTCGCGCTGGCCAAGGCCGTTTTGGCCACCAAGAATTACATGACCCGGATGGATTCGGAAAGCTCCAAGGCGTTCACCGAAGAAATGGGCAAGCTGAAAGAGCAGATCAAGGGGTACGCGAAACTCGCCAAGACCCGGGAAGAGCGCGAGATCCTCAAGAAAGTCGAGGCGGAGCTGGGCCCCTACGAGCAGAAGGGGAAGGAGATGCTGGAGGCGACGATGTCCGGCAAGGACCCCATGGCGGTCGACTCCCTGTACTCCAACATCGAAGTCCCGCTCTTCAAGGTGCTGCGCGAGATGGGGCAGTCCACCCTGAACACGCAGAACAGAAACTTCGAAAAAGACGCCACCATGGCGAAAAGCGGACAGTGGCTGCTCGTCGTCGGCCTCCTCATCGGGATCGGCATGGCGTGGGCGGTCGCGGCGCTCACGATCCGGAAGATCCTCAAATCGGTCTTCTCCCTGAGCGAGGTCACCGTAAAGGCGTCGGAGGGCGACTTGAGTCAGGACGTTCCGGTGCTGACCGACGACGAGGTGGGGCGGATGGCGCAGGGGTTCAACAGGATGATGGGGGACCTGCGCAGGATCGCCGGCGAGATCAAGGGGATGACGAACACGCTGGCGAGCAGCTCGGAGCAGGTCTCCGCGACGACGGAAGTGCTGGCAAAGGGCGCCAAGGACCAGAGCCATCAGACGGAGCAGACGGCGGCGGCGATCACGGAAGTCTCGCAGACGGTGATGGACGTGGCCAAGAACGCGGCGGAGGCGTCGAACTCGTCGAAGGAGATGAGCCGGATCGCGGAAGAAGGCCGCAAGAAGGTGGAGGACACCGTGGCGGGGATGCACGGCATCGCCGGGACGGTGAAGGAGTCGGCGAACACGGTGGGCGAGCTGGGGAAGGCGAGCAAGGAGATCGGGGCGATCATCAACACGATCAACGACATCGCGGACCAGACGAACCTTCTGGCCTTGAACGCGGCGATCGAGGCGGCGCGGGCGGGCGAGTCGGGGCGTGGGTTCGCGGTGGTGGCCGACGAGGTGCGCAAGCTGGCGGAGCGCACGGGGAAGGCGACCAAGGAGATCGCGGCGATGATCGAGAAGATCCAGGAGGAGACGGCGCTGTCGGTGTCGGGAATGCAGACGGGGATCGTGGAGGTGGAGAAGGGGGTCGCGCTGGCGGAGGAGGCGCGGTCGGCGCTGGAGCGGATCGTGGCGGCCTCGGCGGTGTCCACGGACATGATCCAGCGGATCGCGACCGCGGCCGAGGAGCAGTCCGCCGCCACCGAGCAGATGTCCTCCAACATGGAGGGGATCGCCGACATCACGCGGCAGACCGAGTCGTCGATCGAGCAGATCCGCGTGACCGTCGCCGACCTCTCCCGCATGGCCGCCCAGCTCAACGACTCGGCGAGCTGGTTCCGGACCTGACAAGACCCGCCGGGGTCTCTCCCCTCATGGAGAGGCCCCGGTTTCTCAGCCGGCCGGTCTCGTAAGGATCTTCATCCCGTCCGTCAGCCCCCCGTCGAGGTCGAGGGAAAATCCGTTCCCGTCCTCCACGCGCAGCTCTCCCCGCTCCGCGGCATCGTAAAGCGCCTGATCGCGGGCGATCAGAGCGTGCCGGACCCGCATCCCCCGGTAGAGGGTCTCCGGCTTCCCGTTCACGAACACCTGCACGCGGTCTCCCATCCGGGGCCTCCGTTTACGGAACTATCGTGATCCGCCCCTCCACCCGGGGGCTCACCGGCGAACGGGCCCGGAGGTACTCGAGGACGGCGTCCCTGAAGTTGCCTCCGTCCGCCGGGTCGGCGCCTTCCCGGAACGCGTCGAACCGGTCGCCGCCGGAGGCGAGGAAATCGTGCAGGGCGACCCGGTAGCGCTTTGCGGGATCCAGCGGCTCCCCCCCGATGCGGACCTCCGACACCCGGCTTCCCGCGGGCCTGGACAGGTCGATCCTCATCCGGACCCCCGACACCTGGAGCATTCCGCTGTCCAGGGCGGCGCTCTTCTCCAGCGCCGACAGGATCCTCTCCCCCGTGAGCCCTACGGTCAGCAGCGTATTCTCGAAAGGAAGAATGGTGTACATCTGCTCCAGGGTGATATCCCCCTTCGGCAGGTCCGCCCGGATCCCGCCCGCGTTCATGAACGCAACGTCCGCGCCCGTCGCCTCCCGCATCGCGTCGGCGATCATGTTTCCAACGTTCGATTCCCGCCGGTAGTCGCGAACAAGGTCCACGGCGGACGCGCCGACCGCCTTATGGAACTCCGCCGCAAGCCGGGCCTGGTAGCCGCCGGCGATGCGCGCGATCTCCGGGTCGGCCGGCGCGGCGGTCGGGGAGACCGGAAGGAGCCCGCTCCCCGCCTCCCGGTAGGACACCTTGCGGTCCCGCGGATCCACATCGAGCCGTACGATCCCCAGGTACATCCCGTGGGATCCTGCCTGGGCCACCACGGTCCCGCCGACCCGGACGGGAGTCGTCACCGCGGTGTGGGAATGGCCGCCGACGATCGCGTCGATGCCGGGAACGGCTTCCGCCAGCCTCCGGTCCTCGTCGAACCCGAGGTGGGAAAGCACGACGACGATATCCGCCCCTTCCGACCGCAGCCGCCGCAGGAGCCCGGGCAGAGCGGCGGCCGGGTCGAGGAACGTCAGTCCCTCCACGTTTTCCCGCTTGGTGGTGTACGGCGTTTCGGGAGTGGAGACACCGACGACGGCGATCCGGATCCCCTTCCTTTCCAGGATGACGTACGGCAGGACACCGGGAAGGGTGCGCCCCGCGTTGTCGACGGCCGTCGCGGACAGGAACGGGAACGCGGCCTTGGCGGCGAGTCCCTTCAGGACGTCCCGCCCCCAGTCGAACTCGTGATTCCCGAGCGCCATGGCGTCGAAGGAAAGCGCGTTCATGATCTCGACGACCGGCGCCCCCCGGAACAGGTTGGAGACCGGGGTCCCCTGGAACATGTCGCCCGCGGAAAGGAGGACGGTTCCCTCCGGATTCTTCTCCCGCTCCAGCCGGATGCGCCCCGCGAGCAGCGCCGCGCCGCCCGTCGGAGCCTCTTCGCCGCCACCCTTCGGCGGGACCGGCAGCAGCCTGCCGTGAAAATCGTTTACGTGCAGCAGCGTGATGCGGACGGACGCGCCTTCGAGGGAGAAACCGGCCTGCGCGATAAAGAAAAGGAGCAGCGCGGCCAGGAAGGCGGCCGGGCGCTTCATGAGATCCCGCCGCAGGCCGCGCCTGGATCCAGCGCATCCCTGACCGCCCGGACGAGCCGGCTCCGGTTGAACGGCTTGGTGAGGAAATGGGCCCCTTTTTCCAGAATGCCCCGGTTCACGAAGAGGTCCTGCGAATACCCCGACATGAAAAGGACCGCGATCCCCGGCCGCTCCGCCTCCGCGATCTCCGCCAGCTCGCGGCCGTTCATCCCGGGCATCACCACGTCCGTCAGCAGGAGATCGAAGAGTCGGTCCTCGTCTCTCAGGAGGGAGAGCGCCTCGAAGGGGGATTCCGCCGCGACGACCGTCAGGCCGGTCTCCTCCAGCATCCGTGTCGCCAGGCCGCGAACCGCCGCCTGGTCCTCCACCAGGAGGACCGTTCCGGACAGCGACTCCTCCCGCCATTCCGTCGTCTCTTCCGCCGCCGGATCCGCGAGGTCGCATTCCGCAAGCCGGGGGATGCGGATCCGGAACGTCGTCCCGGTTCCCTGCTCGCTCACGGCTTCGATCCGTCCGCCGTTCTGCCGCACGATCCCGTACACCGTGGATAGTCCGAGACCGGTGCCTTTCCCGATTTCCTTCGTCGTGAAGAACGGCTCGAAGATGTGCGACAGCGTATCCGGGTCCATTCCGAATCCCGTGTCCGTCACCTCGAGGAGGACGTAATCCTCCTGCGTCCGGACGGCGCCGGAGCGCTCCTTTCCGTCGAGCCGCTCGTTGGACGTGGCGATCGTCAGATGGCCGCCGTTCGGCATGGCGTCCCGCGCGTTCAGGGCGAGGTTGACGAGCACCTGGCCGAACTGCGCGGGATCGATCCGTACGTTCCAGAGGCCGGCCGCGGGACGGATGCGCAGGCGGATGTCCTCGCCGATCAGGTGGAGCAGCGTCTTCTGCATCTCGTCCAGCAGCTCGTTCAGGTTCACCGTCCCGGGCGCGATGACCTGCTTCCGGGAAAACGCGAGAAGCTGGCTGGTGACGTCCCGGGAATGCCCCCCCGCCTTCTCGATCTCCGTCAGGTACTTCAGCAGGGGATCGTCCCCGGCGAGCCGCTTTCTCATCAGTTCCGCGTAGCCCAATATGATGGTGAGCATGTTGTTGAAGTCGTGCGCGATCCCGCCGGCGAGGCGCCCGATGGATTCCATCTTCTGCGCCTGGCGAAGCTGCTCCTCCAGCGCCTCCCTTTCAATCTCCGCCTGCTTCCGTTCGGAGATGTCCCGCACGAGGGAGCAGTTGAAGTCCTCGTCCTCGAAGTGGATCCGGTTCACCGCCGCCTCGACGGGGATGTCCCGCCCGTCCCGGGTCCGCTGGACCGTCTCGACGAGCCACCTCCCCTGCTTCCGGACGTTGCTCCAGTATTCCTCGAACGTGTCCTTCGTGAACCGCGGGTTGATGTCGAACAGCGTCATCCGGAGCAGCTCGTCCCGGTCGTATCCGAGGAAGCGGCATGCCGCGTCGTTGACGTACATCAGCGCCCCGTCGGACCCGATCCAGTACACCGGATCCCAGATCCCGTCGATCACGCAGAGAGCGCGCCGCAAGGATCGCTCCGCCTGCATCTGCGCGGAAATGTCCTGCAGGAAGGCAAGGACGGACTCGCCGCCGGCGAACGTGACGTGATGGGCGACCACCTGGACGGGAAATTCGTAGCCGTCCCTTCGGCGGTGACGGCGCACGAACCGCGAGGCGCCGTCGACCCGAAACTCCACGAAGTAGCCGGGCCACTCATCGGCCCGCAGGTCCGGATCGAGGTCGAACACCCGAAGGGCGCGGAACTCCTCCTCGGAGTACCCGTAGGTTTCGCAGGCGCACGGATTGGCGCAGAGGATCTCCCCTTCCGGGCCGATCCGGATGACGGAGATGCGCTCGAAACCGGAAAGAGCCCTCGTGAGTTCCCCCATACCCTCCCCCCATCGATGAAGACAGTATTTCCCAACGCCGTCCCTTGTTCAACCGTTTCGGGCGGCGCATTAGCAATGGTGGGAAGGCGCGGCACGGCGCCGCGGGGAATATAAAAAAACGGCGGGGATGGTGCCCGCCTCCCCGCCTTCACTTCGCCGAAACAGCTTCCGTCAGGTTACTTCTTGCCGCCGCATCCGCAGGTCTTGCACATGATGTCGCCCCCCGTTTCGCCGTAATATTCCTTCTACGCATGTACGATGCGGACGACGGAAGCCGGTTTCACTCCGCGGCGTTTTTCTTCTTCAGCAGCTCCGCCATGTCCTTCTGGCCGTTCCGCAGCGCCACTCCCAGGGGCGTCATGCCCGCTCCTCCCGCCGCGGGGACGTCCGCCCCCTTTTTCCGGATCAGCGCGGCGATATCCTTGTGGCACTTTCCTGCACCACCCGTCACCCGCAGCCCCGCGCGCCCACCGTCTGCCCGCGCGTTGACGTTGGCGCCGCCGTCGATGAGAACCTTCGCGGCGTTCGTATGGCCCCAGGCCGCGGCGACGTGGAGGGGGGTCCATCCGTTGCCCGCTCTCGAATCGACCGCTGCCCCGCTTCCGACAAGGAGCGCGGCGACGTTCGCATGGTCCCCGTTCGCCGCGAGATGCAGCGGCGTCATTCCGTTCGCGTCCTTCGCGTCGACCTCCGCCCCCTTCGCCAGGAGCAGCTCGGCAATGTCACGATGGCCCCACATCGCCGCCTCGTGTAGAGGCGTCGCATCGCCATCGGATCGGGCGTTGACGTCCGCGCCGCCGGAGAGAAGGGCGCGGATCCTCTCGATCCTCCCGGCGCCTGCGGCCTCGTGGATCGGGTCCGCGAAAGCGGCCGTTCCGGCCAGGAGGAAACACAGGGCCGCCGCCGTAGCCCGGCGCCTCACCCGGGGCGCCCGACGCGCAGGGGGCGCACCTTCCTCGGGATGTTCACGCCCTTCAGCCCGTCGAGAAATCTGCGCCTTTCCGGGCACCGTGCCCCGAATCTCTTCGCATCCAGCCTGCAGAACGCCCAGGATTCGGCGAAATCCTCGTACTCGTTTTTCGGCTCCCCGGCCGGTTCCTCCTTTCGGATCCTTTCCCATTCCGATTTTCTCCGCGGATCGAGGAAGGAACTGTAAGGGTTATGGATGTTCATCCCGAAGGAATAGTGCCGCAGCCATCTCCCTCGCTCCTCCGTTCCATCCGGCAGCCCTGCCTGTTCCGGAGGGTACCGCAGATGGATGGCGACCCGGACCTTCTTCCCGCAGAGCACGAGGTATCCCGGGGCGTCCCGTCCCTCCACGATCAGCCGGACCGCGGGATTGCGTCTCAGGCACCTCCCCTCGGTCCTCCGCAGGTCCGGATCCGCCTTCAGCAGAAGGCAGACCAGCGCCTCCCTGCCGAAGACCAGGAGCTTCCTTCCGGGATCCGTGCCGTCCGTGTGATGGCACTCCAGGCAGGCGTTCTTTTCGATCAGCTCCCTGGCAAGCTCCTTCCTTTTCTGCTCATCCTCCCTCGGGCACACCCAGACGGACAGCCGGTTCTTCTCGTCCCTGTAAAAATACCGGGTCCCGACGGAAAGTCCGCGGCCGCACGAAGGGCAAACGATCCTGTTGAACTCGCCGGAGAGGATGGCGTCCCTCAACTCCGGATCGTGCTCGGCGAGAACATACTCGAATATCTCCTTCGTGAAGGCAGCCCCGCAGCCGCACCGGATGTCGTACGTCGTCTTCAATGCCATGGCGCCCCTCG
>JBFLWB010000001.1 GCA_040758155.1 Thermodesulfobacteriota bacterium | reverse complement strand
GATCAGCAGGCCGAACGCCAGGTCCGCGACGCAGTCCGTCAGCACACCGGGAGTGCCGCTCACCTGGATCCCCCGCCGGCGGGCCAGTTCGAGGTCTATCCTGTCGAAGCCGATCCCGCGGCAGGAGATGACCCTAAGGGACGGCAGGGCCTCGATCAGCCCGTCCGGCACCCCGACCTGTGCGGTCGTGGCGACGCCCTCGATGGCGCGGCCGTGTCTCATAAGGAAGCCGGACCGGTCGTCCTGCTCCCAGAAGCGGTGCACCTCGAAGGCGTCCGCGAGCGCCGCGTCGAAGGATGGGGAAAGGCTGCAGGCCTGAAGCACGCCGTGCTTCATCGCTCCTCGCGTTCCCGGGCGGGCAGCGCCGCCCTGCGATGCCTGTCCGCGAAGGATGCCAGCACTCCGCGGAGGGGCCGTACGACCGGCTGCCACCCCGCACGGCGCCGTTCGATCTCGTCCTCGCCCACCGCAAGCTCCAGCTTCCCCTCGTACAGGTCGATCGAAATCGTGTCCCCGTCCCGGACGAACGCGATCGGGCCGCCCAGGGCCGCTTCGGGCGTCACGTGCCCGACGCAGGGGCCCCGGGTGGATCCCGAGAAGCGGCCGTCGGTGACCAGCGCGGTGCTTCGCGCCAGCCCCGATCCGGCCAGTATGGACGTGATGAGGTGCATTTCCCGCATCCCCGGCCCTCCCACCGGGCCTTCGTAGCGGATCACGATCACCGATCCGGGCTCGATGCCGCCTTGTTCGACGACACGGACCGCTTCCTCCATGGAGTGGAAGACGCGCGCGGGCCCGGAATGCCGCCACATGTTCTTGTCGGCGCCCGATCGCTTGCAGACGGCTCCCCCGGGGGCGAGGTTCCCACGCAGCACTTTCAGCGCGCCCATAGACGAGATCGGCTCCGACGCGGGGCGGATCATTTCCTTGTCGGCCCACGACGCCGTGTCGGCGATCTCCCGGAGCGTTTTCCCGGAAACGCTCCTGCGGTCGAGGCGGAAGTGGGCGTCGCCCAGGGAGGCGAAGACGGCGGGCACGCCGCCGGCGCGGTGGAAATCCTCCATCGTCTGTTTCCCGGAGGGATTGATCCGGGAGACATACGGGACGGTCTCGCAGAGGGCCTCCATGTCGGAAAGGGTCACCTCGAATCCCGCCTCGGCGGCGAGGGTCGGGATGTGGAGGGTGGCGTTGGTCGATCCGCCGATCGCCAGGACGAACTTGACGGCGTCGATGAACGCGTCCCGGCCCACCAGGTCCAGCGGCTTCACGTCGTCCTTCACCAGCTCGACGATCCGCCTGCCGGCCACGACCCCCTCGCGCAGCTTTTCGCTGGAGGACGCGGGCAACGTCGCCGAGCCGGGGTAGGCGAGGCCGAGGACCTCGCAGAGGCAGACCATGGTGTTCGCCGTGCCGATCATGGCGCAGCTTCCCAGCGTCGGGCAGGCGACGCGCTCGACTTCCGCGAGCTCCTCTTCCGAAAGCACGCCGGCCTGGCAGCGCCCGATGAACTCGCGGATCAGGGAGGTGGTGAGCTTCTCCCCCCGGTATTCCCCGGGAGCCATCGTGCCGGGGGCGATGATGATCGAGGGGATGTTGACCCGGAACATCGCCATCAGCATCCCGGGAGTGATCTT
Organism: Thermodesulfobacteriota bacterium; assembly: GCA_040758155.1. Classification (NCBI taxonomy): domain Bacteria; kingdom Pseudomonadati; phylum Thermodesulfobacteriota; species Thermodesulfobacteriota bacterium. Next base: position 29,439 of record JBFLWB010000001.1, on the reverse strand, counting down.
GTCGCACGAGGTGAGGAACACCGCTCCGTCGAAGCGGTGCGCCTCCAGCATGATTTCCACGGAGTCCGCGATGACCTCCCTGCTCGGCAGGGAGAAGCTCATCCCGACGTGCCCCTGGGCCATTCCGTCGCAGACGCCGATCGTGTTGAACTCGAAGGGAACGGCACCCGCGGCCCGGATACCCTGCTTGACCGCCTCGGCGACCTGCCTTTGCGGGACGCAGCCGGGGACGATCTCGTTCCAGGAATTCGCCACCGCGATGAGGGGGCGATCGAGATCCTCACGGGAGAGCCCCAGGGAGTAGAGCAGCGCCCGGTGGGCCGCCCGGTCGATCCCTTCCGTCAGGTCCCGGCTGCGGAAATTCTTCGCCATATTTTCCTCCTTGCGGGCGAATGGGGATATCCCTGGTTCTTTCGCGAATCGTTATGGTATCGCACCGGCATATCCGCCCACAACATTCCATGAGATCGTTCCGGTCGCGGGGCCGTGAGGCGACCATTCCCGCCACAGCCCGGGCGGCCGTGCGATGCAAAATGCGCCGGTTCCGCTGAAAAAAGGGCCGGGTTCCCTCCGGCCTTTTCCGGGGTGTCCCGGCCAGGGGGGTGGTATCGGTGGGAAAGTGCCCGTTTTTCCGTGCGGATTTAATAATATGGTTTTTTCTTCGGCGGGCATGATGTTTGCCATTATATGGGTGTTCCCGGCAACGGCAGTCCAAGGGAAGGGGGCAGGGGCATGCGGTGGGCGAGGCGCGCGTTCTCGTTCGCGTTGACGCTGCTGAGCGTCGCGTATCTGTATTTCGTATGGCGGATGGACGTGGGGAACCTGCTCGAGCCGGGACCCGGCTTCATGCCCGCGGTCGTCGGCTCCATGGCGCTGGTCGCGTCCTTCCTGATCTTCCTCGGCACGCTGAAGGGGAAGGCGGAAAAAGACGGGGAGAAGGTCCCCGCGGAGGGGATGTGGCGGTTCGCCGCCTGCGTGGCCGCCATCGCGGTCTTCATCCCGCTCTTCACGGTGCTGGGCTCGCTGATCTCGATCTTCATCATCGTGTTCCTGATGAACAAGATCCTCGGCGCGAAGGGATGGGTGCAGCCGCTCGTCCTGGCGCTGGCATGTTCGGCCGTCACCTATGTGCTGTTCGTCCTGATGCTGGACGTGCCGCTGCCGCGGGGGATCCTGTGAGGACCCGCGCCGGGAGGAAATGAAGATGGACATCCTGCACAACCTCCTGCAGGGATTCGGGACCGCGCTGTCGCTCCAGAACCTGCTGGCCTGCTTCCTCGGGGCGCTGATCGGGACGGTGGTCGGGGTGCTGCCCGGCATCGGCCCGGTGGGCGCCATGTCGCTCCTGCTGCCGTTCAGCTTCGGCCTGGACGCCGGCACCAGCCTGATCCTGCTGGCGGGGATCTTCTACGGCGCCATGTACGGCGGCTCCACGACATCGATCCTGATCAACCTTCCGGGGGAGGCGGCGTCCGTCGTCACCTGCATCGACGGGTACCAGATGGCGAAGAAGGGGCGGGCGGGCGCCGCCCTGGCCGTCGTGGCCATCGGCTCGTTCGTCGCGGGCACGCTCGGCGTGGTGCTGCTGATGCTGTTCGCCCCCCCGCTGGGAAAGGCCGCCCTGGCGTTCGGGCCTCCCGAGTATTTCGGCATCGCGCTGATCGGGATGCTGCTGCTCAGCAACCTCACCGGCGATTCCTTCCTCAAGGCGTTCCTGGTCTTCGTCCTCGGGATGATGATCAGCACGATCGGCATCGACGCGCTGACCGGGTTCAACCGCCTGTCCTTCGGCCTGCTGGAGCTGACGCGGGGCGTCGAGTTCCTTCCCTGCGCCATGGGGCTCTTCGGCCTGGCGGAGGTGTTCGATATCGCGCTCCAGCCCTACAAGACGGCGGACACGATCAAGGTGAAGTTCCGGGAGCTGTACCCCAGCCGCGAAGAGATCAAAAGGTCGGTCTGGCCCATCCTCCGCGGGGCGTTCGTGGGATTCCCCATCGGTCTGATCCCGGGGCCGGCGGCGATCATGTCGTCCCTGGTTTCCTACCGCCTGGAGCGGGGCGTGGCGAAGAAGCCGGAGGAGTTCGGAAAGGGGGCGATCGAGGGGGTGGCGGGGCCCGAATCCGCCAACAACGCGGCGGCGGCGGGCACCATGGTCCCGCTGCTGGCGCTGGGGATCCCGTTCGCGCCCGCCACGGCGGTCCTGCTCGGGGGGCTGATGATCCACGGCGTCGCTCCCGGCCCCACCTTCATGACCAGCCACGCGAACCTGTTCTGGCTCGTGATCGCCAGCATGTACATCGGCAACCTCATGCTGCTGGTGTTCAACCTGCCGATGGTCGGGCTGTTCGCCTCGCTGACCAAGGTCCCGCCGAGGATCCTGGTCCCCATCGTGACCGCCCTGATGCTGCTGGGGGCCTACAGCGTCAACAACAGCGCGTTCGACATGGTCATGCTGCTGTTCTTCGGCCTGCTCGGGTTCCTTTTCAAGTGTCTCGGATTCACCTCGACCCCGCTGCTCGTGGGGATGGTGCTCGGGCCGGTGTTCGAAAAGGGTTTGAGGCAATCGCTGATCCTGGCGGACGGCGACCTGCTCTTCTTCCTCAAGCGGCCGATCTCCGGGACGATGATGGCCGTGGCGGGGCTCATCGTCCTGTGGGTGATCGTCGGCGGGGCGAGGGAAATGATCAAGGCAAGGGAAGCGAAGGATACGGGGGAAGCGGAAGAACCGGTCTGAAGTCGAAAAAACGGAAAGGGAGAAAAAGCATGAGAAAGAGAATCGCGGTATCGACGTTGGCGTTCGTCCTTTCGGCGGCGATGCTGGCCGCCGGGGCCGGCAGCGGATTCGCGGCGGAAGCAGGCTACCCGAAGAAACCGGTCACGCTGATCTGCCAGTTCACCGCGGGCGGGTCGACCGATCTGCTTGCCAGGGCGCTGGCGCAGAACGTCACCAAGTACCTCGGGCAGCCGATGGTGGTGGAGAACAAGCCGGGCGCCAGCGGTACGATCGGGACGGATTACGTGCTGAAGTCGAAGCCGGACGGCTACACGCTGCTCACGACCTCCACGGGGAACTTCACCTCCACCCCGCTGATCCAGAACGTTCCGTACGACCCCGAGAAGGACGCGCGCCACATCATCAACATCGCACGCCATCCGATCATCCTGGTCGTGAACAGCGAGTCGCCGTGGAAGTCCGTGGAGGAGTTCGTCAACTACGTCCACGCGAATCCCGGAAAGCTGAAGTACGGGCAGAACGCCCCGGGCGGGACGACCCACATGGCCATGGAGGCCTTCCGCAAGCAGGCGAAACTCGACATGAAGATGGTCCCATACGGCGGCGGCGCCTCCGAGGTCGTCACCGCGCTTCTGGGCAAGCACGTCGACGTCGGCGTGGTGCACCCCCAGGAGGCGAAGGAGTTCGTCGCTTCCGGGAAGCTGCGGCCGCTGGTCATCTTCTCGAAGAAGCGGGCGAAGGCGCTCCCCGACGTGCCGACGGCGATCGAGAAGGGGTATAAAGTGGATATCGGCGTCACCAAGGGGATCAGCGCGCCCGCGGCCCTTCCGGACGACATCGCGAAGATCCTGCACGACGCCTTCAGAAAGACCATGGACGACAAGGACTTCCTGGCCGCCGCGAAGAACACGGGCGACCTCGATTACCTGGATTACATGGACGGCAAGGAGATCACCGAGTTCCTGGTGGGCATGCACAACGACCTGAAGCCCATCATCGGGGAGCTCGGCCTGAGCAAGAAGAAATAACCCGCCGACTGCCGGCGGGCGCCGGGAAGTCGCCCTCCCCGCGGGGGGAGGGCCCCGGCGCCGCCGGCATAGCCCGCTTTTCTCACCGGCGTCCGTAGCGAGGCGGTGGAGACGGGCGTGGCTACAAGGCGTCGCGACCGAGGGCCCCGGAGGCGCACTTGGGAGTGCGTCGAGGAGCCCGACCGAGCGCAACGCAGTAGACATGCCCGTATCCGCCGCCGCAGCAGGAGGCTGGTGAGAAATGCGGGCTAACTCCCGGGAGGGCGAGAAGAATGTTCCAGCCGGAAGGGATCATCGTCCCCATCGCGACGGCGATGAACGACGACGAAAGCATCAACGAAAAGGAGCTGCGGGCGCAGGTCGACCGGCAGATCGCCGGAGGGATCCACGGGATCTTCGCCCTGGGCACCAACGGGGAAGTCTACGCGCTGACGACCGACGAGAAGCTGGAGGTCCTCCGGATCGTCGTGGACCAGACGCGGAAGCGGGTCCCGGTGTACGCGGGGACCGGCTGCATAAGCACGCGGGAGACCATCGCCCTTTCCCGCAGGGCGAAGGAGCTGGGGGCTGACGCCCTCTCGGTCGTCTCGCCGTACTTCGTGGCCGTTTCCCAGGACGACATCTACCGTCACTACAGCCGGGTCGCGGAATCGGTCGACCTGCCGATCGTCCTGTACAACATGCCGGCCCGGACGGGGAACAACATCGAGTACGCGACGCTCCGGAAGCTGGCGCAATTCCCGAACATCGTCGGGATCAAGGACAGCAGCGGCAACTTCGACAACACGATCCGGTACATTGAGGACACGGACCGGCGGCTCTCCGTGCTGGCCGGCAGCGATTCCCTCATCCTGTGGACGCTGATGGCGGGCGGGCGCGGCGCTATTGCGGGCACCGCGAACGTGTATCCCGAGGTCTCGCTGGAGGTTTACCGGCTCTGGAAGGCGGGGCGGATCGCGGAGGCCGTCGTCGAGCAGGCGCGGCTGCGACCGCTGCGCGACGTGATGAAGCTCGGCAACCCCAACTCCGTCATCAAGCGGGCGATGAACCTGCTGGGGCATTCCGTCGGGCCTGCGCGGGAGCCGGTCGGCGGCGTCAACCCGAAGATCGACGAGGAGCTCCGGAAGGCGTTCGGGACGTACAGGTAGATGGGGATCATCGACGAAATCCTCGAGTCCACGGTCCTTCCCCGGATGATCCGGGCGAGACAGACGTTTCCCGCGCCCGAGGTCCGGGACGTCCCGGCGGTGCTGCGCGAGGAGCTCCGGAAGCCGGCGATCTCGGGACGCGTCCGCCGGGGGATGCGCATCGCGGTGGCGGTCGGCAGCCGCGGGGTGGCCGAAATCCCGCGGATCGCGCGCGGAGTGGTGGAGGAGCTTCGGAACCTCGGGGCGGAGCCCTTCATCGTGCCGGGGATGGGGAGCCACGGCGGGGCGACGGCCGAGGGGCAGGCGCGCGTGCTGGCCGACCTCGGCGTGACGGAGGAAAGCGCGGGCTGCCCCATCGTCTCCTCGATGGAGGTGGCGGAGCTGGGGGCGCTCGACAACGGGCTCCCGGTCTACATGGACCGCCGCGCCATGGAGGCGGACGGCATCGTCGTCGTCAACCGGGTCAAGCCGCACACCGCCTTCAGCGGAGCGATCGAGAGCGGCCTGGTGAAGATGATCACGATCGGCCTCGGGAAGCAGAAGGGGGCGGACTCGTGCCACGCATACGGGTTCGCGCACATGGAACGGAACATGATCGACATGGCGAAGGTGAAGCTGGCCCGCGCCCCGTTCCTCTTCGGCGTGGCGACGGTCGAGAACGCCTATGACCGGATCGCCAGGATCGTCGCCGTCCCCGCGGAGGAGATTCTTGCGACCGAGCCCCGGCTGCTGGCCGAGGCGCGCGAAAACATGCCCTCGATCCCGTTCGACCGGCTGGACGTGCTCGTCGTCGACCGGATGGGGAAAGACATCTCCGGGTCCGGGATGGACCCCAACATCACCGGGCGCGCCTCCAATCCCGCCATCCGGGTGACTCCGAAGGCGACCCGGATCGCCGTGCTCGACCTGACCGCGGCCAGCCACGGGAACGCGGTGGCGATGGGGCTGGCGGACGTCATCACCCGGCGGCTGTTCGACAAGATCGATTTCGGGCACACGTACGCCAACGTCCTGACCTCGACGGTCACGAGGAGCGGGATGATCCCGCTGATCATGGACAACGACCGCCTGGCGATCCGGGCGGCCGTGAAGACCTGCAACGCGCGCGACATGGGGCGCGTCCGCATGGTCCGCATCCGGGATACGCTGCGCCTGGAGGAGTTCCATTACTCGGAAAGCCTTCAGGTCGAAGCGCGGGGGAACGCGCGGATCTCCCCGCTCGGGCCTCCGGAAGAGATCGCGTTCGACGCGGAAGGAAACCTGCATGAATAAGGTGGTGCTGACGCAAAGGCTCTACGAGGCGGGAATGAAGGTCCTCGAGGGGAAGGTCGACGTCCGGATCGTCAACACCGGCAAGCCGAAGGAGATGCTTCCCGAGCTGCTGGACGCGGACGGGCTGATCATCCGCCTCGGCTCCATCGACCGGGAGACGATGGCGGCGGCGAAGCGGCTGAAGGTCATCGGGCGCCCGGGAGTGGGGGTGGACGACGTCGACGTCGCCGCGGCGACGGAGCTGGGGATCCCGGTCGTCATCGCGCCGGGGGCCAACACGCGCTCCGTGGCGGAGCACGCGCTCGCCCTCGTGTTCGCGGTGTCGAAGGACCTGGTCCACAGCGACCGGAGAACGCGCGGCGGCGATTTCAACGTGCGCAACGCGTTCCGGGCCTTCGAGCTGTCCGGGAAGACGGCCGGGCTGGTCGGCTGCGGGAACATCGGCCGGGAATTCGCGTCGCTCTGCTGCGCGATCGGGATGAAGGTGCGGGTGTACGACCCGTTCGCGGACCGGAAGGCCGTCGAGGGGCAGGGGTATCGATACGACGAGTCGCTGGAAGAGCTCCTGCGGAACGCGGACGTCGTTTCCCTCCACGTCCCTCTGAACGGAAAGACCCGGAACCTGATCGGCGCGCGGGAGCTGGAACGGATGAAACCGACCGCCGTCCTGGTCAACTGCGCGCGCGGGGGAGTGGTCGACGAGGACGCGCTGGCGGACGCGCTCGCGAACGGGCGGATCCACGGCGCCGGGCTGGACGTCTTCTCCTCGGAGCCGCTGCCCCCGGAGAATCGCTGGTCCGGCCTGGACAACGTCGTCGTCACGCCGCACATGGCCGGGCAGACGCGGGAGGCGGCGGCGGGCGTATCCACGATGGCCGCGGAAGGGGTCCTGGCGGTCCTTGCAGGGGAGAAGTGGCCGCACGTGGCGAATCCTGCGGCCTACGCCCACCCCCGGTGGAAGGGGGAGAGGCGGGCCCCATGACGCATCCCGCGACGTATTCGCTCGTCAACGTCCGGAGGATGTTCGCGGGCCCCGGCAGCATCGAGGCGCTGGCCGAAGTCGCCGCTGCCCAAAGCGCGGAGAAGGCGCTGATCCTGACCGACGCGGGAGTGTGGAACGCCGGGTTGATCGGGCGGCCCCGGGAGATCCTCGAAGGCGCGGGCGTCCGTGTGGAGGTGATCCGGGACACGCCTCCCGAACCGGAGGTGGAGCACGTCCGGCGGATCTTCGAGGCCGCGGAGCGGACCGGCTGCCGGATGATCGTCGGGATCGGCGGCGGCAGCGTGATGGACGTCGCGAAGATCGTCGCCGTGATGCTGACCAACGACCTCTCCGTGCGGCAGCTCCTGGACAAGGCGAAGATCGCGCGGCGGGGGATTCCCACCCTGATGGTCCCCACCACCGCGGGGACGGGATCGGAAGTGACGCAGAACGCCATCGTGCTGGTCCCCGAGCGGGAGTCGAAGGTGGGCATCGTGGATCCCATGCTCGTCCCCGATTGCGCCATCCTCGATCCGGAGATGACCGTGGGGCTGCCGCCGGCGATCACCGCCGCCACCGGCATGGACGCGCTGGCCCACGCCATCGAATGCTATACGTCGAAGAAGGCGAACCCCTTCAGCGACACTTACGCGCTGAAGGCGGTCGGCTTCATCTCGCGCGGCATCCGTCGCGCGTTCCGCGACGGGAAGGACGTGGACGCCCGCCACGACATGCTGCTGGCGGCCATGTTCGGGGGGCTGTGCATCGCGACGTCGAGCACGACCGCGGTGCACGCCCTGGCGTATCCGCTGGGCGGCAGGTACCGCGTCCCGCACGGGCTGTCCAACGCGATCCTTCTTCCCCACGTCATGCGTTTCAACCTCGAAGCATCGGAAGCGAAGTTCCGGGACATCGCCGCCGCCATGGGGCTGGAAGTCTCCGCGCTGTCCGACCGGCAGGCCGCCGAGAGGATGATCGGGGAGCTTTTTTCCCTGAACGAGGACCTCGGCATCCGCTGCCGCCTGGGAGACCTGGGAATGACGGAGGCCGACCTCGAAGGGCTCGCGGAAGCGGCCTCGAAGGTCACGAGGCTGCTCGACAACAACCCAAGGCCCCTCTCGAAGGCCGACATGCGGGAGATCTACCGGAAGCTGCTCTGAGCGGATCCGCTTCCCTGCGCCCGCACGACCAGGACCGAGCAGGGGGAATGGTCGATCAGGTGCTGCGCCACGCCGCCCATCGGCCAGTCCGGGTGCGTGTTCCGCCCCTTCGCGCCGATCAGCAGCAGGTCCGGCTCGAATTTCCGCAGGGCCGCCAGGATCTCCGAGCCCTCCTGCCCGAAACGGACCTCCACCGTCACGCGGGTCCCCGGAGGTCCAAGGCGCTGCGCGCGCAGGGCGTCCACCACCTCCGAGGAGCTGTTCCACGCGGCGTAATTGTCCGCAGATCCCTCCGCGTGAACGTCCTCGTCGTGCTCCTCGTCCGGGAACGGAAAATCCCTCACGGACCGGAAGACCTTCACCAGGTGGACCGATGCCCCGCCGGACAGGTCGAGCGCCCCCAGCCAGCGGACGACCTCCGGGGCGTGCACGGAATCGTCGAGCGCCAGCAGGTACCGGCGCCTCCACCCGAGCGATGTCCTTGCCAACAGCACCGGGCAGTGCGCGTGATTCGCGACGTAATCCGACACGCTTCCCAGCCGGAGCTCCTTGTAGATCCCATGCCCGCGGGTCCCGACCGCCACCAGGTCGGCCCGGCACGCCCTGGCCATCTCGACGATCCGGACGGCCGGGTTTCCCTCGTGCACCCGTACGGCCACGCTCTCGACCTTTCCATCGAGTTCCTGCCGCGCGTCGTCCACCAACGCGCGGGCGCGGGCCTCCGCATCGCGGCGCAGCCGGTCCGCGACGTCGTTCGAGGGCTGACGCGCCGCGGCGTACGCCGACATCAACGTGACGTGGACCGGCGCGCGCCAAGGCAGGAGCGCGATCTGCGCCTGCGCCGCCCGGGCCGAGTCGGATCCGTCCGTGGCAAGGAAAACGTGCATACCCGAGGAAGTATACATGATGGAGGGAAGGGGAGAGGGAGATGCAACGGCGAGGCCTCCGCTCCGCACGGGAGCAGGGCCTCGCCGGCGTGGACAGGCAGGCTTATGCGCCCCGGGGGGAGAGCTCGCTCCGGATCCGGGTCGGCCCCGCGGACCGCTTCGCGGTTTCCAGCAGGGTCTTGAGCTGGTCCGCTTCGCACAGGGCCACGCCGCGAAGAACGATGGCCGATCCGTCGTGGACCACATCCAGCGTGGGGATGAACAGCGGGAACTGGGTGATGATGTCCGCCTTGACCCGGGACGCCAGCTCCAGGCGGCGCACGATTTCCTCGTTTTCCGGGGTTACGAGCTTGTCCCTCGCCGGGATCTGGCTCACGATCCGGTCGACCGCTTCGTCGAACGAAAGGTGGCTCGTGTTGAGCGTCAAGTCGTAATCGTTGGGGTTGGTCCAGTCCCGATGATACGCCCTCTGAAGGTAGACGAACCGTTCGTGATCGCGGAACTTCAGCTTTTTCCGCGCCGTTTCCATGTCGATGCCGAGCCGCTGGCTCAGCGTCCTCGCCCGGTCCTCGGCGGCGGCGATCACGCGGACGCGGAGCGCGTAGGGGACGTCCTTGAGCAGCCAGTTCCCGCCGCGGCCCAGGATGACCACATTGTTCTTCGCGGCGCTCCGGTAGACGCAATGCTCCACCAGCGCCAGATACGCCGCGTAGGACTTGTCGAACCGCTCCCAGGTCGTGGGGGCGTGCTCGTCGAGATCCGCGACCCATTCCAGCCATTTCTTCCCGTGGTCCTCGATTTCCTTATAGATCGATTCCTTGCTGACGTAGTCGTAATCGAGCTTCCTGGCGACGGCCTTGGCAATGTCAATTCCACCGCTTCCGCTTTCCCTGGAAACCGTCACGATCGCCATGGCTGCTCCTTTCCCGCGTTTTTATCGTTTCCCGATACCGTTGACCCCATTATAATTTTCGCCCGGGGGGAAGTAAACGGGAGCGCGGACGGATTTGCGGCGGCCTCCCTACCGGTTGTTCAAACCTCCGTTCGCCCGCCGGAGAGGCTGGTACCATTTTTCATGGAAATTGATATTTATTAGTGAAAATAGCTCTAAATATATTTACTGTTACTTTATTATCGTATTTATATTCACCAGATAGGGATGAGCATAAAACGAGATTTTGGAATATACCGCTTTGTTTATGGGCTGATGGCCTGACAAATTCCCTTGACTTGGGCGCGGGGGTTTTTATAATGCATACAGTCGACAAGTTCCGGAAAATCACATCGGGAACCGGGGGGCGGGCACACATCAACGCTGATCAGAGCGGAACCAAAAAGAGGTAGAGCGCTATGGTCAAAGAGCTGAGAACGGGAGTTTACATCTGTCAGGCGGGAATCGGCGCCGCCGACAGCGTCGACCTGCAGGCAGTCGCGGATTACGCCGAAAGACTCTCCGGCGTCGTCCTGATCGAGGTCGTGGACGGCGACCGGAAGATCGATCCGATCCTCCTTGCGGAACAAATCCGAAAAGAAAAGCTCGACCGGATCGTCATCGCGGCGGACTCCCCCGGCTACTTCAAGCCGGTGTTCACCCGTGCGATGGCGCTGGCCGGGGGAAACGCGGAAAGCATCGTCCTGGCGTCGTTCTTCGGGAACGGCGCCGGCATGCCGGGCTCGACCGAGCGCGCGAAGGCCATCCTGTGCTGCGCCGTCCAGGGGGTCCCCTTCGGCCTGGGGGCGTCCCCGAAATACAAAGACGTCCATCCCGACACGCTCGTGATCGGCGGCGGCGTCGGCGGCATCCAGGTATCCCTGGAGATCGCGGGCGCCGGGAAGAAGGTCTACCTGGTGGAGAAGGGCGGCACCATCGGCGGGAAGATGGCGATGTTCGACAAGACCTTCCCGACCCTGGACTGCGCCGCCTGCATCCTCACCCCGAAGATGGTCGCGGTGGGCCAGGACAAGAACATCGACCTGATGACGTATGCGGAGGTCGTGGGAGTCAGCGGCTCTCCGGGGGCGTACAGGGTGAAGGTATTGAAGCACGCGCGGCGGGTCGACGAGGTGGCGTGCGTCGCCTGCAACGCCTGCGCCGAGGTCTGCCCGACCATCGTGCCGAGCGAGTTCGACGCGGGGATCAGCACCCGGAAGGCGATCTACATCCCCTTCCCCCAGGCGGTACCCAACTCCTTCCTGGTCGACGAGAAGGCGTGCCTCTGGGTCCAGAGCGAAGGCAAGAAGTGCGGCGCTTGCGTCAAGAAATGCGCCAAGGAAGCGATCCACCTCGATGCGAAGGACGAGGAGGTCGAGCTGACGGTAGGCAACATCGTCGTCGCCACCGGCTACCAGGTCTTCGACGCCTCGAGGATCGAGCGGTACGGGTACGGGAGGTTGCCCAACGTCATCACGGCGCTGGAGTACGAGCGGCTGACCAACGCCTCGGGCCCCACCGGCGGAAACATCGTGATGAAGGCGCTGAAGCACAACAAGCGCAGGAAGATCGACGAATGGGCGTTCACCCCCGAAAATCCCAAGCCGAAGGACGTGGCGATCATCCACTGCATCGGCTCGCGCGACCAGAACTACAACCGTTACTGCTCGCGGGTATGCTGCATGTACTCCCTGAAGTTCGCCCACCTCGTCCGCGAGAAGCTTCCCGAGGCCAACTGCTACGAGTTCTACATCGACATGCGCGCCTACGGGAAGAACTACGAGGAGTTCCTCGAGCGGATCCACGAGGAGGGGGTCTTCCTCGTCCGCGGGCGCACGGCCAAGATCGTGGAGCAGGGCGGGCGGATGGCGGTCAAGGGCGAAGACATCCTCAGCGGGAAGGTGCTCGACATCCCCGTCGACATGGCGATCCTCTCCGTGGGCCTCGAGCCGGTGGCCGATTCGGAGCGTCTGGCGGGACTGCTCGGGATCGCCAGGGACGCCGACGGCTGGTACGCCGAAAGGAACTACAATGGCGACCCGACCGGGACGGAGCGGGGGGGGATCTTCGTCGCCGGCGTCTGCCAGGGGCCGAAGGACATCCCCGACACCGTGGCGCAGGCCTCGGAAGTCGCGGCCCGCGTTCTCAAGAGCATTCTCAGCGGTCGCATCCAGGACAGCCTGAACCGGTTGACGCTCTCCGATATCGAATCGAGCGTCCGGCCCCGGGCCCAAGCGTGAAACGGAGGACATGAAATGGCCGTCCGATCGAACCCGAACCTGCTTGAGGAACTGAAGCATTACGGCGCCGACGACGTCTCCAAGTGCTTCCACTGCGGGAACTGCACCGCGACCTGCCCGCTTTCGAAAGAGCCCTTCCTCTTTCCGCGGAAGTCCATGCGGTACCTCCAGATGGGGCTGGGAGACAAGCTGAAGGGAAACCTCGAGCCCTGGCTGTGCTACTACTGCGGCGACTGCTCGGAGCAGTGCCCGCGGGAAGCGGAGCCCGGCGAGACGATGATGAGCATGCGCCGGTGGCTCACCTCCAAGTACGACATCACCGGGCTTTCCAGGCTGTTCTACGAATCCCCGGCAGCCGAGGTCCTTGCCATCCTGGCCCTCGGCGCCCTGACCGGCATCGGCTTCTACTGGTTCGGCCTGACCTTCGGCGGCGGCGACTTCAGCATCTACAGCGGCGAGAAGGCATTCCTCCCCGCGCACACCGAGGGAAACTTCTTCGGGCTCGGCCTGAACGTCCACACGTTCGACTGGCTCATGGGCGCCTTCCTCGGCGGGTTGCTGGCGGTCAACTGCCTCCGCATGTGGTGGTTCACGACCGGAAGCCGGAAAGACATGAAGGTCCCCCCGGGCACCTACATCAAAAACGCGATCCTGCTGCCGTGGCATTTCATCACCCAGAAGCGGTACAGCGAGTGCGAAAAGAAGACGCCGTGGGTCGTCCATCTCATCCTGATGCTCAGCTACCTCACGCTGCTGGTCCTGATCATGGTGTTCCTGCACCACATGCACGCCGCGCAGACGCACTGGGTGCACATCTTCGGGTACGCGGCCACCGTCGGTCTCCTCGGCACGACGCTCTATGCCATGAACGGCCGCTGGAAGAAGACCGAGGCCCACTACAAGTATTCCCACGAATCCGACATGATCTTCCTGTACATGCTCCTCTATGTCGGAACGACGGGCATCCTCCAGAACTTCGCGTTCCGGGTCCTCGGGAACGGGACGCTCGCGAACTTCATGTACATCGTCCACATGATGGGGGTGGTCCCGATGCTCGTCCTCGAGGTCCCCTTCAGCAAGTGGGGGCACCTCGCGTATCGGCCGTACGCAATGTACCTGGCGGCGGTCCAGGCGGACGTTTTGGCGCAGCGTGATGCGGCGAAAGGGATCCAGGAACCCGCACTGGTCCCCCAGAAGCAGATGATCGCATAGCCGGAGGAATCGATGAAAACCGAATGCAAGGTCGGCGTATACGTCTGCAATTGCGGCACGAACATCGCGAAGATGGTCGATTGCGACGCGGTGGCCGAGTACGCGAAAACCCAGCCCGGCGTGGTCGTCTGCAAGGCCTACAAGTACATGTGCTCCAATCCGGGTCAGGAGATGATCATCAAGGACGTGCAGGAGCTGAAGCTCGACCGGGTCGTCGTCGCCGCCTGCAGCCCCCGGATGCACGAGCCGACGTTTCGCGGCGCCATCGAGAAGGCGGGGCTGAACCCCTACTTCTTCGAGATGGCCAACATCCGCGAGCAGTGCAGCTGGGTGCACGAGAACAAGGAGCAGGCCACCGAGAAGGCGAAGGCGCTGACCTGCGCGGCCGTCCGGCGCGTGCAGCGCCACGAGCCGTTCGAACGGCAGTCCGTGCCGATGCACCCGGCGACGCTGGTCATCGGGGGAGGCATCGCCGGGCTGACCGCAGCCGTCGAGCTGTCCGGCGCGGGGCAGCCCGTCTACCTGGTGGAGAAGGACGACCACCTCGGCGGAAACGTGGCCCGGATCGACCTGACCTCGCCCTACCTCGATTCCGCCCGGGACCTGCTCGCCGAGCGCATCGCGCAGGTCACCCGGCATCCGAAGGTCACCGTCCTGCTCCGGTCCGAAGTCGAGTCGATTTCCGGCTACATCGGGAACTTCAAGGTAGTCGCGAAGACGGAGGGCGGCGGGAGCAGCCAGTTCGACGTCGGGAGCATCATCGTCTGCACCGGCTTCCAGGAATTCGACGCGTCGAAGACGTCCCGCTACGGCTACAGCACCCTGCCCAACGTCATCACCTCCTACGAGCTGGAGAAGATGCTCCGGGAGGGGCAGGTGCACACGAAGGACGGCCGGGCGCCGAAATACGTGACCCTCGTCAACTGCGTCGGCAGCCGAAGCAAGGAGACCCACCCCTACTGCTCGAGGGTGTGCTGCATGACCGCGCTGAAGTACGGCCACGAGATCCGCTCCGCCGTTCCGGGCGTGAAGATCACCAACCTCTACACGGACATGAACGCGTTCGGAAAGGGGTGCGAGGAATTCTACCGGCGCAGCGCGGAAAAAGGCACGGTGTTCATGATGTACGACAAGTGGCAGCGCGGCAAGGTCCGCGTCGCGTCGAAGGACGACGGCTGCGAGCTGCTGATGGTGGTGAAGGAGCTGCTCTCCGGGGAGGAGGTCGAGATCCCGTCCGACCTGATCGTGCTGATGGTCGGCATGGAGCCGCGCCCCGACTCCGGGAAGGTCGCCCGCCTGGTCAACATCAGCCGCGACCGGGACGGGTGGTTCATCGAAAGCCATCCGAAGCTCGACCCTGTGGCCACGACGACCGACGGCGTGTTCATCGCGGGGGCGTGCCAGTCGCCGAAGGACATCCCCGAGACGGTCGCCCAGGCCCGCGCGACCGCCGCGCGGATCCTGGCGAAGATCTGCCAGGGGCAGATCTGGGTCGAGCCGGTGTACGCCGAGATCAACGAGAACGCATGCTCCGGCTGCCGGATGTGCAACGAGCTCTGCCCGTATTCGGCGATCGAGTACGACCCGGTGAAGAAGCGCAGCAGCATCATCAGCGTCATGTGCAAGGCGTGCGGAACCTGCGTCGCGGCCTGCCCGTCCGGCGCGATCAAGGCGAGGCATTTCACGGATCAGCAGATCTTTGAACAGATCGAGGGGGTGCTGGAATGGGCTTCGAGCCACGTATAGTCGGGTTCCTCTGCAACTGGTGCTCCTACACCGGCGCCGACCTCGCGGGGACGAGCCGGATCAAGTACCAGCCCAACGTCAGCGTCATCCGCGTGATGTGCTCCGCCCGGATCGATCCGACCTTCGTCCTGAAGGCGCTCGCCACGGGAGCGGACGGCGTGATCGTCTGCGGCTGCCACCCCGGCGATTGCCACTATTCCGAGGGGAATTACAAGACCATGCGGCGCTTCCCGCTGTTGAAGAAGATGCTCAAGGACTTCGGGGTCGAGGAAGATCGGGTCCGCCTGGAATGGGTCAGCGCCAGCGAGGGGCAGCGCTTCTCCGAGGTCATCAACGAGATGACCGACAAGGTCCGCGCGCTCGGCCCGAGCAGGATCCGGATATCGCTGGACGCCGACAAGGTCGAGAGGTGAGTCATGGATAAGAAGAAGCTTCAGATCGCGCTTTACTGGGGTGCGGCGTGCGGAGGCTGCGACGTCGCCGTGCTCGACACGAACGAGTTCATCCTCGACGTCGCCGCGGCCTGCGACATCCGGATGTGGCCCATCGCGGCGGACGGCAAGTACAAGGACATCGAGGCGATGGCGGACGGGGAGCTCGACCTGGCGATCTTCAACGGGGCGATTCGCACCAGCGAGAACGAGCACATCGCGAAGCTGCTGCGGAAGAAGAGCAAGACGATGGTGGCCTTCGGCTCCTGCGCCCACCTCGGCGGGATCCCGGCCATGGCGAACCAGTTCAACAAGGAGGAGATCTTCGAGAAGGCGTACCTGAAGAACCCCTCGATCCAGGAAGGGAACGCGGCGGTCCCGACGCCGCACACCAGGGTGGAGGCAGGGGAGCTCGAGATTCCGGTGTTCTACAAGCGTGTCTACAAGCTGGACGATATCGTGGACGTGGACTACTACCTCCCGGGATGCCCCCCGGCGCCCGAGCAGGTCAAGGCGGTGCTGAAGCTCATCGTGAGCGGCGGTCCGCTCCCCGCGAAGGGGAGCGTGGTCGGCGCCTCCGACCGCGCGCTCTGCGACGACTGCCAGCGGAAAAAGGAAGAGAAGATGGTCAAGCAGTTCCACCGCCCGTGGCAGATCCTCCAGGACCCCGAGCGGTGCCTCATGGAGCAGGGGATCCTTTGCGCCGGCTCGGCGACGCGGTCGGGGTGCGGCGTCCGCTGCCCGAACAGCAACATGCCCTGCCGCGGATGCTACGGGCCGCTTCCCGGCGTAGTGGACCAGGGAGCGAAGATCCTCAGCGCCGTTTCTTCGATCATCGACAGCAAGGATCCCGCGGAAATCGAGAAGATCCTTGAAGGTATCCAAGATATCACCGGCTACGCCTACCGGTTCGGGATGGCGGCGTCGTTACTGCAGAGGAGCGTCCGCTGATGGCCAAGACGATCAGCATCGACCCGATTACCCGATTGGAAGGACACGGCAAGATCCAGATCTTCCTGAACGACGACGGCGGAGTGAAGGACTGCTACTTCCAGATCCCCGAGCTGCGCGGCTTCGAGCGCTTCGTGGTCGGCAGGCCGATCGAGGAGCTTCCGCGCATCGTGACCCGGATCTGCGGGGTGTGCCCCGCCAGCCACCACATGGCGGGGGCGAAGGCCGTCGACGGCTGTTTCGGCGGGGAAGTGGCGCCCCTTGCCCTCAAGCTCCGCGACATGTACTACCACGCGCACTACATCCACAGCCACATCGCCCATTTCTACGCGCTGGCGGCGCCCGATTTCGTCTGCGGGCCGACGTCCGATCCGGCGACGCGCAACATCCTCGGCGTCGTCGCCAAGGTCGGCCTGGAGATCGGCGGGGCGGTGATCAAGGCGCGCGCCCAGGCCCAGCGGATCCAGCAGATCCTGGGCGGCCGGTTCACGCACCTGGTGTGGTGCATCCCCGGCGGCGTCTCCAAGGGGCTGAAGCCCGAGGAGCTCGCCGAGATCCGGCCGATGGTCGCCAACCTGTACGAGTTCACGCAATTCTCGCTGAAGCTGTTCAAGGACGTCGTCCTCGGGAACCCGGAATACGTCGATCTCATCCTCAACGGGCCGTACACGCTCGACGTCCAGAACATGGGGCTGGTCGACGGGAACAACGCCCCCAACTTCTACGACGGCAAGGTCCGCGTGGTCGATTTCAAGGGCAAGGAGCTTTGCAAGTACGCCCCCAAGGACTACATGAACAACGTCGCCGAGCACGTCGAGCCCTGGTCCTACCTGAAGTTCCCTTACCTCAAGCAGCGCGGCTGGAAGGGGTTCGTGGAAGGGATCGACTCCAGCATCTACATGGCGACGCCGCTTTCGCGGCTCAACGTGGCGGAGCGCATGGCCACCCCGAAGGCCCAGGAGGCCTTCGAGGAGATGTTCGGAACGCTGAAGCAGAAGCCCTGCAGGGCCCTGATGGCCTCGCACTGGGCCCGGCTGGTAGAGATGGTCCAGAACGCCGAGATGCTCCGGAAGTACTGCGCCGACCCGGAGATCACCGGCGACAAGTACCGCGTCATCCCGCACGGGATCTCGGGGGAGGGAGTCGGGATCGTCGAGGCGATGCGCGGGACGCTCACGCACCATTACACCTGCGACAAGAACGGCATCTGCACGAGCGCGAACCTCATCGTCGGCACCACGAACAACAACGCGCCGATCCACATGGTCACGAAGAAGGTCGCGTCCACGCTCATCAAGCCGGGAGTCGAGCCGAACGAGGGGATCCTGAACCTGGTGGAGATGGCGTTCCGCTCGTTCGATCCGTGCTTCAGTTGCGCGACGCACAGCCTCCCCGGCCAGATGCCGCTCGAGGTGAAGATCGTCAAGAACGGGGAGGTTTACCGGGAATTCCGGCGGAAGTGCTGATTTCCGGTTGATTCGGGGCATCTCTTGAAGACGCTCCTGATCGGGATGGGGAACCCCATCCTTTCCGATGACGCGGTGGGAGTCCGGCTGGCCCGGGATATCGGCAGAAGTCTTGCCGCTACTCCCGGGCTTTCCGTCATGGAGGAGTGCTCGGTCGGAGGGCTGAACATCCTCGAGGTCGTGGAAGGCTTCGAGCGGCTGATCGTGCTCGACGCGATCCGCACCACGGGGGGCAAACCGGGGGACTGGCATCGGTTCGACTCGCGGATGCTTCGCGAGACGATGAACCTGAACAACATCCACGACGTCAATTTCGCGACGGCGCTCGAGCTGGGCCGGCGCATGGGGGTTTCCGTCCCCCGCGAGGAGGACATCCACATCTTCGCGGTCGAAGCGGCGGATCTCGTCACGTTCAGCGAGCGGATGACTCCGGAAATGGAAACGGCGTACCCGGAATTCCGTCGCGCGATCCAGCGGGAAATCGAGGGGATCCTCGGAGGAGACTGAAAGATGGAAGGACCCGAAAGAGAAAAGGACAAGGTCGAGCTTTCCGTGTTGAAAAGATTCGGGTTGCGGTATTCGGTCCTGGCGGCCTGGGAGGAACAGCTCCGGGAACGGGGGATCGCGGTCCCCGCGAGCGTCGGGAAGCCGCTCGAGAGATCGCGCGTGATGATCTCCTCCGGCTGCTTCCCGGTTTCCGAGGTATCCGACGACCTCGGGCGCATCGAGGCCATCCTCATCTCCGCCGCCACGACCGCAGGGCAGGAGAACGCGGAGGAGTGGCTGGATACCCTCGGCGAATGCATGGCGGAGAATGCGAAGGTCGAGGAAATCGAAGGCAAGATTCGGCTTCCGGCGGTGAAGATGCATTACAACCGGTTCCGTTTTTCCTGCTGAGCCGGATCCGGACAAGCGCGGAACGGGAAACCGGGGCCTCCGTGGAAGGAGGCCCCGGTTTTTTTTCCGAAGATAACGCGCCGAGTGGTAAAATCTAGAAAAAGGGAAGTGTAGTAATATACAACATTTGCTGCGGCGATACGGCGAAAATGTAGAATTTTTGGAAATAAAAGATTTCGATCCTTTCGGGAGGCAGGTATAGGAACAGATTGCGCGGGGTGTTAGGATCCCCACCAACAGGCTGGCGAAGCCGCCAAATCGAGAGGAGGTAGACGATGATCGCCCCCATGAGAGACAAGGACAGGGTGGAGCTTTCGGTGCTGAAGAGATTCTGCCTGCGGTATTCGGTCCTGGCGGCATGGCAGGAAGACCTTCGGGGGCAGGGGATCATGATTCCGGCGAGCGTCTCGAAACCGCTGGAAAGGGTCCGCGTCAAGATCTCATCGGGCTGTTTCCCGGCCTGCGACGTGGGGTGCGATCTCGGGCGCATCGAGGCCATCCTCTTTTCGACCGCGACGACGGCCGGCCTGGAATCCGCCGATTCCTGGGTGGACACCCTCGGGGAATGCATGGCGGAAAACGCGAAGGTCGAGGAAATCGAAGGCAGGATCAAGCTGCCTTCGGTGAAGATGCACTACAACCGGTTCAAGTTCGACGGGGGGTGCGGCTCCTGCGGCGCGGTCGGCAACGGCCACTGAAATTTCTTCCGGCGGAAAATCGAAACCGGTGCCTCCCGCGGGGAGGCACCGGTTTTTTCAGGTGGTGGGCGCTACAGGACTTGAACCTGTGACTTCCACCGTGTGAAGGTGGCACTCTACCGCTGAGTTAAGCGCCCCGAATTTTCCATATTCTACCTTCCCGCGGATTTCAATCAACGATTATTTTCCCGGCTCAGAAGGAGATCTGCACCCCCGCGTAGGGCCCTTTCAGCCGGAGGGAGGCGAGGATCTCCGCCTCGTCGATCTGCAGGCCGAGATACCGGTACCCGCCCTGCAGCTTCACGAAGGGGAAGGGGGTGATGGAGGCATAGGCCTCCACGTCGACGAGGTGATTCCCCGAAAAGCCGATGCCGGCTCCCCGGATGTCCGCGCGGAGGAGGTTCTTCACCAGCCCCACGCCGAACGCCGCGCCGACCATCGGAATCGGCGCCTGGAAAGTCTCCGCGGCGGTACCCGTCGCCGAGCCGGTCAGGCGGACGTCCCCGTCCACGTATTTCACCTGGAGCAGCAATCCGAGGTTGACCGAGCCGACTCCCACGCTGGGCCGGAGGATGTCGTACTGCCAGCTCGCGTCGATCATCGAAATGTCGATATCCGTGGTCACGGCCTCCGCGACGGCGAAGTTCTGCCCGTTGAACGTGATGTTCTGGTTCAGCACGCGGCTCCCCGTGAAATCCAGCTTCGTGAACCCCACCCGCAGCGTCGAGTTGCCGAAGGAGAAGAACAGCTCTCCGAACGGCAGGTTTTCGTCCTGGACGCCGAGGGTGTTCTTCAGGTCGATGTCGGTCTCCACGATGCCCGCGGTGATGGTCCGCACCGCGCCGGAGATTTCGGGGAACCAGTACGCGCCGCGCGCGCCGATTTCGAGGGCATGGGAGTCCGCGGACGCTCCCGCGATCAGCAGGGCGGCGGCGAGCGCCGCCAGGAACCTATTCATAATCCCTCCTCTCATGAGGTCTCCGGTTTCTCTACCGCCTCATTCGACGCTCCCCGCACCGAATGGATGCAACCGCAGTAACGCTGCCGGTAGATCCCGAGCTCCCGGCTGATGCGGGCGCTCTTCAGGTAGCCGTCCCGCTTCTTCAGGTCCGCTTCGACGAAACGGATGCCCGCGGATCCGCCGACTTCCATGCCCACGCGATTGATCATCGACGCGTCCTTCTTCGGGCTGACGGTCAGAACCGTCCCGAACGCCGCCATCCCGAGCTCCAAGGCCTTCTTCGCTGTCTCCCGGAGCCGGAACCGGATGCATTCCTCGCAACGGCGCCCGCGCTCGGGCTCCCCTTCGAGCCCCCGGACCGCCTCCTTCCATGCGGTCTCGCCTCCCTCGCCCATGATCAGCGGGAAGGGCGCCTTCTCCCGCAGCTCCAGCGTCGCGAGCGCCCGTTTCCGGAATTCCTCCTCGGGGTGTATGTTAGGGTTATAGAAGTAGCCGGTCACGGCGAAACGCTCCTGCAGCGCTCTCACGCCGTACGATGCGTCGGGCGCGCAGCAGATATGGACGAGAAGCTTCATGGCCTGTTACCACTTTACTACCGGTAGCGGCTCTGTGGTCGAAAGGAATGAGGGGACATCGCTTGGTGCCGTTGCTGTTGTTCGTCGCCACCTTCGCCACCACGCTCCTGGCGGGGGCCTTCCTTGCGGGCGGGAACCCCTTCGCGCGGATATCGGACCTGCTCCCGGGGCTGCTGTTCAACCTCCCCCTCCTCGCGATCCTCGGCGTCCATGAAATGGGGCACTACGCGGCCGCCCGGCGCCACCGGGTGGTCACGACGCCGCCGTACTTCATCCCGTTCCTGCCGATCCCCCCGCTACCCGGCACCATGGGCGCCGTGATCAAGCTGAAGTCGCCGTTCCCCGACCGGAACGCCCTGATGGACATCGGGTCCGCGGGCCCGCTGGCCGGAGCCATCGTTGCGATTCCCGTCCTCGTGACGGGGCTGGCGCTCTCGGAGGTTCACCGCGTCACGGGGAATCCCGGCCCGGTGCTGGGGGAGTCGCTGCTGTTCCGGCTCCTTTCGTGGTTCGTGCTGGGAAACGTCCCCGCCGGGCACGACGTGTTCCTTCACCCCATGGGATACGCGGGATGGCTCGGGCTGTACGTCACGATGCTGAACCTGATCCCCGCCGGCCAGCTCGACGGCGGGCACATCGCCTACGCCCTGTTCGGGGAGAGGTACGGCCGGGTCGCGCGCTTCGTTCCGTTCGCGCTACTCCTGATGGGGTGGATGGGGAGCGGCTGGTTCGTCTGGGCGGCGCTCCTGTTCTTCATCGGGACGGGGCACCCGAGGCCCGTGTTCGACGAGGTGCCGCTGACCCCGGCGCGGCGGACGGCGGGCGCGTTCGCGGCGGTCCTGTTCGTGCTCTGCTTCGTGCCGGATCCTTTCCCGATGTGGGGGGGATAGCCTATCCGGGACCTCCTCGCGCTCCGACCGCACCTGGCCCGCCATCGGCGGTCGTACGTCCTCAGCATCGCGGGGCTCGCGCTCTCCGCGGTGTTCGGCCTCCTCGTGCCCTGGATGATCCGGGACGCCGTCGACGCCGTTTCCGCGGCGCGCGGAGGGAGCGGCGCCGCGGCGGAACGATTCCATCGCGCCGTCGCCTTCATTGCGCTCCTTGCGGTCCTGCATGCCGCCTGCCGGTACTTCTCCCGGCGGTTGCTCCTCGTCGCGGCCCGCGAAGTGGAGAAGGACCTTCGGGAACGCCTGTTCTCCCACGTGATCCGGCTGCGCCTTCCCTTCTTCCATGGCACGTCGACGGGCGAGGTGATGTCCCGCCTGACGAACGACCTCACCGCCGTCTGGCTCCTCCTCGGCCCCGGCCTGCTCATGCTGATCGGGACGTCCATCACCTGGCTGTTCGCGATCGGTTTCATGCTCCGGATCAGCCCCGTGCTGACCGGCCTGTCGCTGACGGTCGGCCCGCTGGTGGTGATCGTCTCCCGGGAATACGGCCGCGCCTTCCACCGGCAGCATCGGGAGATCCAGGAGTCGCTGGCGTCCATGAACGCGATGCTCCAGGAGAACGTGACGGGGATCCGCCTCGTGAAGGCGTTCACGCTCGAGGAGCGGGAAGAGGAGCGGTTCGGTGAAAGTTGCCGCGACTATTACCGCCGCAACCTCGCCGTGGCGAGGACCTCCGCGAAGTTCCACGGCGCGATCGGCTTCCTCGCCGGGACGGGCGTCGCCCTCGTCCTGTACTTCGGCGGCCGGGCGGTGGTCGAAGGGAGCCTGACCCTCGGCGGGTTCGTCGCCTTCAACGCCTACCTCGCCATGCTCGCCTTCCCCACGATGGCGATGGGATGGGTGATCAACCTGTTCCAGCGGGGGAGCGCGGCCATGGGGAGGATCAACGAGTACCTCCTCCTGCCGCCGGAGGCGGCGAGGCCGCCGGACGCAATCGCCGCCCGGGCCCGTCCGCCGCTCCTGGAAGTGCGGGGGCTCTCCTTCTCCCATGAAGGCGGCCGCGGAGAGGTCCTGAAGGACGTCTCCTTCACGGTGGAGGAAGGGGAGGTGGTGGGGCTCGTGGGCCCGACGGGCAGCGGGAAGAGCACGCTCCTCTCCCTGCTGGCCGGACTCTATGCCGCATCCCGCGGCACGATCTTCTGGGAGGGAAGGGACGCGGCGGAAGAACCGCTCGATGCCCTGCGCCGACGGGTCGCGCTCGTCGCGCAGGACCCCTTCCTTTTCTCCGACACCGTCCTGGAGAACATCTGCATGGCGGGCGAGGCGCCGGACCCGGAGAAGGCGCGGGAGGCCGCACGGGCCGCCTGCTTCCTCGACGAGATCGAGGAGTTTCCGGAGGGCTTCGGAACGGTCGTCGGCGAGCGGGGAATCTCCTTGTCGGGCGGGCAAAAGCAGCGGGCCACCATCGCGCGGGCGCTCTGCGCGGAAAGGCCGGTGCTCCTGCTGGACGACGCCCTTTCCGCCGTCGACTCGGTGACGGAGCGGGAGATCTTCGAGGGGATCCTCTCGGCCCGGCGGGGCGGGACGGTGCTGTTCAGCACCCACCGGATGGCGTCGCTTTCCCGGTGCGACCGGATCCTCGTCCTCGACGGGGGACGGATCGTCGAGGAGGGGACGCACGACCGGCTGCTGTCGCTCCGCGGCAGCTACTACGACCTGTACTCCCGCCAGATGCTGGCGCGCGAGCTCGAGGAGTCGACGTGACCCCGCCGGCGGACACGTTCTTCCTGGAGGACCGGGCGGATACGCGCGGGGTCGACTGGCGCCTCCTGCGGCGGCTGATCCGGTACGTCGCCCCCCACCGGAAGATCCTGGCGGCGGCGCTGGCGGCGCTCGCCTGCGGCACCGCCTGCTCGCTCGCGGGCCCCTACCTCATCAAGATCGTCATCGACCGCTTCGTGACGCCCGGGGTCCTTTCCGGGATGGCCTGGTGGATCCTCCTTTACCTCGCCTCCCTCGCCGGGGCCATGGGGTTCCTGTTCCTTCAGATGTACGCCGTCTCCGTCCTCGGCCAGAGGGTGATCCTGGCGATCCGGGGGGAGATGTTCTCCCGCATGCAGCGGCTCCCCGTCGCCTGGTTCGACCGGACGCCCACCGGGCGCCTGATGACCCGGCTGACCTCCGACGTGGAAGCGCTCCAGGAGCTCATCTCCTCCGGGCTGGTCTCGACGGTCGGCGATGCCGCCATCCTCCTCGGGACGGCCGGGGTCCTTCTCTGGATGGACGCCCGCCTCGCCCTGGTCGTCTTCTCCGTCCTCCCGTTCCTCGTGCTCTTCGTCGAGCTCCTGAAGAAGCATATCCGCGAGGCGAACCGGGAGGCGCGCCGCAAGCTGGCGCGGATGAACGCCTTCCTGCAGGAGCACGTGACGGGCGTCTCCGTGGTGAAGGCGTTCGCGCAGGAGGGGAAGTCGGACCGGCGCTTCGCGACGCTGAACGGGGACTACGTCGCGGAGAACGTCCGGCTGACGAACTACTACTCGCTCTTCTTCCCCGGCGTGGAGATGTTCGCTTCCTTCGCCGTCGCGCTGCTCCTGTGGCGGGGGGGCGAGGGGCTGATCTCCGGGGCCGTCACCTTCGGGACGCTGGTGGCGTTCCTTGAATACGCCCAGAAGTTCTACAACCCGATCAGAGACATGAGCGACAAGTACAACATCCTGCAGTCCGCCCTGGCCTCCGCCGAACGGATCTTCCTGCTGCTCGACGCCGAGGTTTCGCCGGAGTACGCGGAGCCGGCGCTTGGGAAACGGGAGGTAGAGGAGCGGCCTGCCCGGCCGGGGGAGGCCGCGCCTGCGATCGAGTTCCGGGACGTCTGGTTCTCCTACCCCCGGATCGACGGGGGAGCGTTCGGGGTCGAGGGGCAGGGGCCCCAGGCCCTCAGGGGAGTCTCTTTCGCGTTGGAGGAGGGGATGGCGGGAGCGATCGTCGGGGCGACGGGATCGGGGAAGACGACGGTGCTTTCCCTGCTGTGCCGGCTCTATGAGATCCAGCGGGGGCAGATCCTGTTGTTCGGCAGGGACATCCGGGACATCCCGCGGAGGGAGCTGCGGGGCATGCTTTCCCTCGTGCTGCAGGAGCCGTTTCTCTTTTCCGGCTCGATCCTCGAAAACGTCTCGGCGGGCGGCGCCGGGGTCGTTCCCGCCCTTTCGGCGGTCGGGGTGGACCGGTTCGCGTCGGAGTGGGACACCGGCTATTCGACCCTGGTCGGGGAGCGGGGTGGACGGCTCTCGATGGGGCAGCGCCAGTTGGTGTCCTTCGCCCGGGCCCTGGCGCGCGACCCGAAGGTGCTGCTGCTGGACGAGGCGACCTCGAGCGTCGACCCGGTGACGGAGCACGGCATCCGGGAGGCGCTCCCCGGGATCCTGTCCGGCCGGACCGCCCTCGTTGTGGCGCACCGGCTGTCGACGGTGCTGTCCGCGGACCGCATTTTCGTGATGCACAAGGGCAAAGTGCGCGAATCCGGGACGCACGAGGAGCTCCTGGCGGCCGGGGGGATCTACCGGAGGCTGCATACCCTCCAGTTCCAGCAGCCCTGAAATTTCTTGCGGCAGGGAACTGGCTTCGAGGGATTTGTCATGGTATTCTCGCCCGATGCGCCAAAAATTCACGGCAATCGTCGCCGGCATCCTCTGCATCGGCCTGACCGCTTCCTGCTCCCGGACGGAATCCCCCGCGCCGGTCAAGAAGGCCCCCGCACCGAAAGTGTTGATCGGGCTGCCCCCCGAGCGGAACATCTTCCGGCAGATCGAGCGGTACGAGCCGCTCGCGGCGTATCTCGGCAGGAAAGCCGGCGTCCGGATCGAGCTGAAGGTCCTGGCGAGCTACGACAACGTCATCAGCGATTTTCAGGCAATGAACATGGCCGGGGCGTTTTTCGGGAGTCTGTCCTATGTCATCGCCCATGAGAGGATGGGCCTCGAGGCCGTCGCCAGGCCGGAAAACATGCGGGGGGGGAACACCTACCAGGGGCTGATCTTCGTGCGGAAGAACAGCGGCATCCGCATGGCGTCGGACATGAAGGGGAAGCGGCTGGCCCTCGTCGGCCGGGCGACCCTGGTCGGCTGTCTGCTTCCGAGGGTGTACTTCAAGGAAAACGGCGTCGAGGATTACCGGACGTTCGTGGGAGAGGCATATTACGCGGGGACGCACGAGGACGTGATCCGGGACGTCCTGGACGGGAAGGCCGACATCGGGGCCGCCAAGAACACGGTCCTCGATACGATGATCGCGGAGGGGCAGCGGGGGGCAAACGGAGGGGTGAGGGTCCTGGCGGTTTCCCCCCAGGTCCCGGAAAATGTCCTTGCGCTGCGGCCGGACCTCGACGCGAAGCTCGCCGCCGGGATCCGGGAGGCGCTGCTGACGATGGACGGGGACGCCGAGGGGAAACGGGTCCTCCAGGATTTCGGCGCCCGGAGGTTCATCGAAACGGGGAACGACGACTATAAAGCCGTCTACCGGTATGCGGAGAAGGCGGGCGTCGATCCGGCGACGCTTGGCTGCCTGAAAGAGCGGCGGTGAAGAAAAGGGTCGTCATCGGTCTGGCCGCCTACACGGTCGTCCTCCTCGCCGCATGCCTCTACATCATCGGCACCATCGAGCGGGGCACTTCCCGTCTGGACCGGATCATCCAGCTCCACCAGGTGGAGATCCTGAGGGAGCACTTCCTGATCCAGGTCAAGCAGGTGCAGGTCGACCTCGCCTTGAGGAACACCCGGCACTCGGGGCAGTTCGACACGATGGTCGAGAACTTCCTCAAGATGAAAAGCGTGTCGGCCGTCTGCCTCGACTGCCACCACAATCCCGATACGCACGCGCGCCTCCTCGACTTGCAGGAGACCACGGGCCGGTACCAGGAGCACTTGAGCCGGCTGATGACTCTGCGCGGAAGCGCCGAACGCGTGGCCGCCGAGGAGGACGCCGCATTCCAGGTGGGGCTGGAGCTGACCGACAAGGTCGGGAGGATGGTGGCCCTCACCAGCGCCCGGCTGACGGAGAGCACCGACCGGTCGCTTCGCGAGATCTCCGCCTTCAAGAAACTGCTCTACGTCATGCTCGTCATGGGACCCCTCCTGTCCCTCGGGCTGGGCGGGATCATCCTCCTCGGCTTCACGCGCCCCATGGACAAGCTCATCGATGCGACCCGGGCGCTGAAGGCGGGGAACCTCGACCACAAGGTGGAGGGGCTGAAGGACGAGTTCGGAGAGCTGGCCGGCTCGTTCAACGAGATGTCGGCGTCGCTGAAGGAGCAGATGCACAAGATGCACCGTGCGGAGCAGATGGCGATCGTCGGGCAGCTCGCCGCGGGGTTCGCCCACGAGGTGAAGAACCCCATGGCGGGAATCAAGGTCGCCATGAGCGTCCTTTCCGGTGAGCCGTACATTCCCCCGGAGGACAAGGCGGTCCTCGCGAAGGTGATGGGCGAGATCACCCGCCTCGAAGGGCTGATGCGCGATTTCCTGAACTTCGCCAAGCCGCAGAAGCCGCGCTTCGAGCCGGTTAACCTGAACCACGTGCTGAACACCACCCTGGCGTTTTATCTCAAGAGCCACTCGATCGGCGCGGGAGGGAAGGAGAGGCACCGGATCGTGAAGGACTTCGGCGAGATCCCGCGGGTCCTTGCGGACGTCAGCCAGCTCCAGCAGGTCTTCCTGAACCTCTTCCTGAACGCGCTCGACGCGATGCCGGAAGGGGGGACGCTGCGCGTGGAAACCCGGCGGGAGGGGGACGGCGGACCCGTCCGGATCGCGATCGCCGACACCGGAAAGGGGATCCCCGAGGAGCTCATCGACAAGATCTTCGAGCCGTTTTTCACGACGAAGGTCAAGGGGACGGGGCTGGGACTCGCCATTTCCCGGCAGCTCATCGAGCAGCATAATGGAACCATCGAGGCGGCCGGCAGGGCGGAAGGAGGAACGGTGTTCACGATCCGGATCCCGGCGGTCTCCACGGAAAACGAGAGGCAGGCATGAAGAAGAAGGGGAAGGTTTTCCTGCTCGACGACGACGAGCTGATCGTGACGATGCTGTCGCGCGCGCTGAAGGCGGACGGGTACGAGGTCCGCGCAGAGACCGACCCGGAAGGAATCGTGGAGAAGGTCCGGTCCTTCCGGCCCGACGTGACGATGCTCGACATCAACCTGCCGGGGCGCAACGGCGTCGACATCCTGGGAGAGATCGTGGAGAAGGAGCTCCCGACCCAGGTGGTGATGCTGACGTCGGACGAGACGGCGGAGACCGCCGTCCGGGCGATGAAGGCCGGGGCGAGGGACTACCTTACCAAGCCGTTCAACCTCGACGAGGTGAAGATCGTCATCGGGCAGATCGTCGAGCGGGGAAACCTGCGGCAGGAGGTCGAGTACCTCCGGAAGGTCTGCCCCGATTTCGCGCAAAGGGAGATCATCGGAAACACGAGCGTGATGCACAAGCTGCGGAACCGGTGCGAGCGGCTCGCCGATTCGGACGTTCCCATCGTCCTCATCACCGGGGAGAGCGGGACCGGGAAAGAGGTGTTCGCCCGGTGCCTGCACGAGCGGATGCACCGGAACGACCCGGCCAGCTTCGCCCCCTTCATCGCCATCAATTGCGCCGCCCTGCCGGACCAGCTCATCGAGAGCGAGCTGTTCGGGCACGAGAAGGGGGCGTTCACCGACGCGAAGACGGAGAAGAAGGGGGTTTTCGAGCAGGCCTACGGCGGGTCGATCCTCCTCGACGAGATCGGGGAGATGCGCACGGACATGCAGTCGAAGCTGCTGCGGGTCCTCGAGGAAAGGGTGCTGCGGCGGGTCGGCGGCAGCGAGGACATCCCCTTCAACGCAACGGTGTTCGCCGCGACCAACCGGGACCTCGAGGCGGCCGTGCAGAAGGGGGAGTTCCGCGTCGACCTGTATTACCGTCTGAACGCGTTCTCCGTGCACATCCCGCCGCTGCGGGAGCGGACGGAGGACATCCCCCTGGTGGCGCGCCACTTCCTCGCCGAATACTCGCGCAAGTACAAGAATTCCGCGGTCCGGGACATTTCCCCCGAGGCGGAGCGGTACCTCATGGCGTACCGGTGGCCGGGGAACTGCCGGGAGCTGCGCAACGTCATCGAGCGGATCGTCGTCCTGGAGAGCGACGAGACCGTCCTGCCGGAGCACCTTCCGGCGGAGATCCTCCAGGGAGGCGTCGCCGCTCC